>NZ_JBFBGN010000075.1:0-34794 GCF_040684675.1 Streptomyces sp. NPDC089915
CTGCCGCTCATCGCGCTGCTCCTGGCCGTCACCACCGGCGGGTTCGGGGCCTCGGTCCTGGAATCCGTGGACGCGGCCCGCCTGGCCGGGGCCCATCTGTCCGCGGCCGACGCCCAGGCCCGCCGGGCCCTGGCCCGCGCCGAGGCCTGGGCGTCGGCCGCGGACAGCTCCACCGGCCCGGCCGGGGCGCTGACCCCGAGCCGCCACCCCGGCTGCGGGCCGGGCTCCCGGTCGGTGAGCAGGCGTACGCCGTCCCCGCGCGGGTCCAGCAGTACGGTGCCCAGCGCCGTCGCCAGGGCGTGCGGGTCGCCGCCGCCCCGGGCGCGGACGGCGTACCAGGGGCCCGGGGCGAGGGCGGCCGCCGGGTCGCCGTCCAGCAGGAGGCGGGTCAGCGCGGCCGCCTCCGCGCCGGCCGGGCGGCTCGCGGTGAGCAGGCTCAGCAGGACGGCGGCGACCGAGGCGATGGTGTGGTCGCCGGGGGCCCGCCCCGGGGTGGCCAGGACCAGCACCTGCCCGCCGCCGACCGCGTAGGCGGCCAGCTGGGTGCCGCCCAGGCTGTCGGTGGCGGTGGCCGCGCCCCCCGGAGCCACCCGCAGCGCCAGCCCGGCCAGCGCCCCCCGCACTTCGTCGCCGGGCTCCACCCCGGCGGTCGCCCTGACCGGCCGGATCCCGGAAGCCGACGCGGCTGCGGCATCGCCGCCCGTGCCGGTCTCGACGGTCGTGCCCGTCCCGGCAGCCCTGCGCCGATCCGCCGACGGCCCGGACCCAGGGGCCGTGTCGGCGGCGGCACCCGCAGGGCGGGGGCCCTGCCCCGCCGCGCCGGGCCACTCCCCGCCGGCCGCGCCCCCCGGCCCCGCCGCACCCGGCGGCCCCGGCTCCCACAGCGCCGCCCAGCCGCCCAGCGCCGTCGCCAGGCGGGACAGGACCGCCGGGACCGGGTCCGGGCGGGCGGCCGCCGAGGCCAGGGACTGCTGGGCCTCGGTGACGCGGCGGAGCTCGCGCGTGCGGGCCTCCGCCATCAGCCGCCACACCGTGCGGGCGACCGCCGTGAAGGGGGTCCCCGGCGGGACCTCCACCAGCGGCAGCCCGTACCGCTCGCACGCCTCGGCCAGACCGGCCGGCACCACCTCGTGCACCGGGGTCACGCCGAAGCCGAGCGCGGCGGCCCCGGCGCGGGCGAGCCGGTCCACGTAGGCGGCGGCCCCGGCCTCCGCCAGCGCGGACCCGGCCGTCAGCAGCAGCTCGCCGCCCAGCAGGTACGGCGACGGGTCCGCCATCTCGGAGGCGTGCACCCCGTGCACCTCCGCCACCGCCGGCCCGGCCAGGTGCCGCAGCCCGAGCCCCTGCTCCCCGAGCAGCCCCGCCAGCCCCACGGGCGGTGTCATCGGTTCCCCGGCGGGGGCCGAGGACGCCGCCTGCGGTCCGGTGCCGGGCGCCGAGAGGTCGGACATGGATACTCCATACATTTCAGCGCGGCCAGATGGATGAAACGTACCCTCCCCACCCCCGCGCGGCACGCTTACGCTCGAAGGACCGCACACAGCAGGAACACCGCAGGACCACCAGAAGGGCACCCCCCATGAGCACCGAGCAGAGCCCGCGCGGCCCCGTCGACTCCTCCCGCATCCCGCGCTACGCGGGCCCGGCGACCTTCGCCCGCCTGCCCCGCCTGGACGAGGTCGGCTCCGCCGACGTCGCCGTCGTCGGTGTGCCCTTCGACTCCGGTGTCTCCTACCGCCCCGGCGCCCGCTTCGGCGGCAACGCCATCCGCGAGGCCTCGCGCCTGCTGCGCCCGTACAACCCGGCGCAGGACGCCTCCCCGTTCGCCCTCGCGCAGGTCGCCGACGCCGGTGACATCGCGGTGAACCCCTTCAACATCAACGAGGCCGTCGAGACGGTCGAGGCCGCCGCCGACGAGCTCCTCGGCAACGGCTCCCGCCTGATGACCCTCGGCGGCGACCACACCATCGCCCTGCCCCTGCTGCGCTCGGTCGCCAAGAAGCACGGCCCGGTCGCCCTGCTGCACTTCGACGCCCACCTGGACACCTGGGACACCTACTTCGGCGCCGAGTACACCCACGGCACCCCGTTCCGCCGCGCCGTCGAGGAGGGCATCCTCGACACCGAGGCCCTCTCCCACGTCGGCACCCGCGGCCCGCTCTACGGCAAGCAGGACCTCGACGACGACGCCAAGATGGGCTTCGGCATCGTGACCTCGGCGGACGTCTACCGCCGCGGCGCCGACGAGATCGCCGACCAGCTGCGCCAGCGCATCGGCGACCGCCCGCTGTACATCTCCATCGACATCGACGTCCTGGACCCGGCCCACGCGCCCGGCACCGGCACGCCGGAGGCGGGCGGCATGACCTCCCGCGAGCTGCTGGAGATCATCCGCGGCCTGTCCTCCTGCAACCTCGTTTCCGCCGACGTGGTCGAGGTCGCCCCGGCGTACGATCACGCCGAGATCACCTCGGTCGCGGCCTCGCACACCGCGTACGAGCTCACCACGATCATGAGCCGCCAGATCGCCGCCTCGAAGGCGAAGTAACACCCGGCGAGGCGAGGCCCGGCGGCACCGCACGAAGGGCACGCAAGCACGTGACGCACGACCACGACCTGGTTCTCCGTCCCACCGAGGCGCAGACGGCGGCCGCCCTGGCCCCGCCGCCGGGCCGCACGGGCGGGGACCTGGTCGTGGAGACGCTGCGCGGCCTCGGCGCCACGACCGTCTTCGGTCTGCCGGGGCAGCACGCGCTGGCCCTCTTCGACGCCGTCGGCCGCTCGGACCTGCGCCTGGTCGGCCTGCGGACGGAGAACAACGCGGGCTTCGCCGCCGACGCGTACGGCCGCCTCACGGGCGAGGCGGTCCCGCTGCTGCTGTCCACGGGCCCCGGGGCGCTCATGTCCCTGCCGGCCCTCGCGGAGGCGGCGGCCGCCTCGGCCCCCGTCCTCGCCCTCTCCTCCCAGGTCCCCTCCGCGGGCCTGGGCGGGGGACGGCGCGGCCACCTGCACGAGCTGCGCGAGCAGTCCGCGTCCTTCCGCGACGTGGTGAAGTCCGTGCACATCGCCCGCACCCCCTCCCAGATCCCCTCGGTCGTCGCCGAGGCCTGGGAGTCGGCCCTCACCGCCCCGCACGGGCCCGTCTGGGTGGAGATCCCCGAGGACGTGCTCCGCGCCGAGACGGTGATCCCGCAGGTCACGGGCATGGACGCGAGCCCGCACGAACTGGCCCCGCGCCCCGAGCTGACGGCGGTCGCGGCGCACTGGCTGAGCCGGGCCTCCCGGCCGGTGATCATCGCGGGCGGCGGTGTGGTCCGCGCCGATGCGGCGGGCAAGCTCAGGCAGCTCGCGGAGCGGCTGAACGCCCCCGTGGTCACCACCTTCGGCGGCAAGGGCGCCTTCCCCTGGACGCACCCGCTCTCCCTCCAGTCCTGGCTGGAGGACCGCCACATGACCGACTTCCTGGAGGACGCCGACGTCCTCCTCGTCGTGGGTTCGGGCCTGGGGGAACTCAGCTCCAACTACCACACGTTCTTCCCCACGGGCCGGGTCGTCCAGATCGAGGCCGACCTCGGCAAGCTGGAGTCCAACCACCCGGCGCTCGGCATCCACGCGGACGCCCGCCTGGCCCTCCAGGCCCTCCTGGAGACCGTCGAACCGCGCGAGGACGCGGACGCCCCCGCCCGGGTCCGCGCGGTCCTGGATGCCGTCGCCGCCCGCCTGGCCGCCCAGGACCTCACCCTGGAGCAGGAGCTCCTGGCCTCGATCCGCTCCGCCCTCCCGGCCCGCTCCCCGTCCTTCTGGGACATGACGATCCTGGCCTACTGGGCCTGGTCCGCCTTCGACGCCCGGCACCCCAACACCATGCACTCGGCCCAGGGCGCCGGCGGCCTCGGCTACGCCTTCCCCGCCGCCCTCGGAGCCGCGCTCGCCGAGCCGGGCACCCCGGTCCTGGCGGTCTCCGGCGACGGCGGCGCCATGTACTCCGTCGCCGAGCTGGCCACCGCGAAGCAGTACGACCTCGACGTCACCTGGCTGATCGTCGACGACGGCGGCTACGGGATCCTGCGCGAGTACATGACGGACGCCTTCGACGGCCGCACGGCCGGCACCGAGCTCACCCGCCCCGACTTCACCGCCCTGGCCGCCTCCTTCGGCGTCCCGGCGGCCACCACCACCCCGGCCACCCTCCGCGAGGACCTGGCCAAGTCGCTCGCCACCCCGGGCCCCTCACTCCTCGTCCTCCCGGCCACCCTGAAGATGTTCGCCCCGACCCACCTGGGCTAGAGAGGGGGCGCTCCGGGCCGCTTCGGCCTATGCTTCATATGCGCCGAGCCTAGGAGGCATATATGTCGAACCTCTACGTCGACGTCGACGACGAAGCGCTGGCCGAGGCCGCGTCGATACTGGGCACCAAGACGAAGAAGGACACGGTCAACGCGGCGCTGCTCGAAGTCGCGAAGCGGCACCGCCGACTCCGTGCCTTGGAGCGGCTCGCCCAGATGGGTGAACGCGGGGACTTCGACCTCCTCCTGGACAAGGAGAACTACCGGCGGTGAGCCCGGTCACCCATCTCATCGACACGTCGGCCGTGGCCCGGATCCTGACCGACCCGGCCGTGCGCAAGCCCCTCAGCCGCCACCTCGTCGAAGGCGTGATCGGCATCTGCGAGGTCACCGAGCTGGAGATCCTCTACTCGGCGCGCTCCCTGGCCGACCGGCTGGACAAGGAAGACCTGCTCGCGGAGCTGTTCAACCGGGTCCCCGTCCCCGACGGCGTGTACCAGCGTGCCCGGTCCGTGCAGCGGATGCTCACCGACCGGGGCGAGCACCGCAGTGCGGGACCCGTCGACCTCATGGTGGCGGCCACCGCCGAGCTGGCCGGTCTGACCCTGCTCCACCACGACAAGGACTTCGAGACGATCGCCCGCGTCACGGGCCAGCCGGTCGTCTGGGTGGGGCGCCCGGGAGCCCCCGGCACGGCCTGACCCGACCTGACCCGTCCGGCCGCTCCCCGCGTGCGCCGGAGGCGCCGTACGCGCATGTTCGAAATGTTGCGGCGGGATGAAATCCGCCGGTCGGAGCGTTGGGGGTCTCGGCAGGACAGGACCTACGGGGAGGCACCCACGTGACGGCGGCAGGAGAGAAACAGGGCTGGGGCAGGCGGCTGGCCGCCTACACCTGGCGGTACAGGCTCAACGTGCTGCTCGCGCTCGGCTCCTCACTGGCCGGCATGGCCGTCATGGCGCTCGTCCCGCTCGTCACCCGCGTCATCATCGACGACGTCATCGGCGACGGGACCAAGGAGATGGGCCCCTGGGCCGGACTCCTCATAGGCGCCGCCCTGCTCGTCTACGCCGCCACCTACGTGCGCCGCTACTACGGCGGCCGCCTCGCCCTCGACGTGCAGCACGACCTGCGCACCGACATGTACGCCACCATCGCCCGCCTGGACGGGCGGCGGCAGGACGAGCTGTCGACCGGGCAGGTCGTCGGGCGGGCCACCAGCGACCTCCAGCTGATCCAGGGCCTGCTCTTCATGCTGCCGATGACCATCGGCAACTTCCTGCTCTTCGGCATATCCCTGGCCGTCATGGTCTGGCTGTCGCCGCTGCTGACCGTGGTCGCGCTGCTGATGGCCCCCGCCCTCTGGTTCATCGCCAAGCGCAGCCGCAAGAAGCTCTTCCCCGCCACCTGGTACGCCCAGGGCCAGGCCGCCGCCGTCGCCACCGTCGTCGACGGGGCCGTCACCGGCGTCCGCGTGGTCAAGGGGTTCGGGCAGGAGGAGCAGGAGACCGACAAGCTCCGCGCGGCCGGCCGCCGGCTCTTCGGCGGGCGGATCCGCGCCATCCGGCTCAACTCCCGCTACACCCCCGCCCTCCAGGCCGTCCCCGCGCTCGGCCAGGTCGCCATGCTGGCCCTCGGCGGCTGGCTGGCCACCCAGGGGCACATCACCCTCGGCACCTTCGTCGCCTTCTCCACCTACCTCGCGCAGCTGGTCGGCCCCGTCCGCATGCTCGCCATGGTGCTCACCGTCGGCCAGCAGGCCCGGGCCGGCGTGGAGCGGGTCTTCGAGCTCATCGACACCGAACCGGTGATCCGGGAGGGGACGCGGGAGCTGCCCGCCGACGCCCCCGCCACCGTCGAGTTCGAGGACGTCCGCTTCGGCTACGATCCCGAGCGGCCCGTCCTCGACGGGTTCTCGCTCGCCGTCGCCGAGGGCGAGACCGTCGCCGTCGTCGGGGCCTCCGGCTCCGGCAAGTCCACCGTCTCGCTGCTCCTGCCCCGGTTCTACGACGCCGACCACGGCACCGTCCGCGTCGGCGGCCACGACGTGCGCGAGCTGACGTACGACTCCCTGCGCGCCGCCATCGGCCTGGTCCCCGAGGACTCCTTCCTCTTCTCCGACACCATCCGGGCCAACCTGGCCTACGGCCGTCCGGACGCCACCGAGGAGGAGATACGCGCGGCCGCCCGCGCGGCCCAGGCGGAATCGTTCATCCTGGCCCTCCCCACCGGCTACGACACCAAGGTCGGCGAACAGGGCCTGACCCTCTCCGGCGGCCAGCGCCAGCGCATCGCGCTCGCCCGCGCCCTCCTCACCGACCCCCGGCTCCTCCTCCTCGACGACGCCACCTCCGCCGTCGACGCCCGCGTCGAGCACGAGATCCACGAGGCGCTGCGCGCCGTGATGGCCGGCCGGACCACCCTGCTGATCGCCCACCGCCGCTCCACCCTCGCCCTCGCCGACCGGATCGCCGTACTCGACGGCGGGCGGCTCGCCGACCTCGGCACCCACGAGGAACTGGAGCGCCGCTCCGCCCTCTACCGCCGCCTGCTGACCGACCCCGAGGCCCTCGGCGCCGGCTCCCCGCGCACCCCCGACGCCCCCTCCATGACCGAGTTCGAACGCGACGTCGAGCGCGACCTCGAACGGGACATCGAGCTGGAGGCCGAGATCGACTCCGAGCCGGTCAACGCCAAGCGGCGGGTGGCCGACGGGGTCACCCCCGAGCTGTGGCGGCGCCGCGAGGAGAACGCGGGCGCGCCCGGGACGGCCCCCGGCCTGCCCGGTGCCACCCCCGAACTGCTCGCCCAGGTCGCCGCCCTGCCGCCCGTCGACGACCGGCCGCAGGTGGACGAGGACCGGGCCGCCGCCCCCGAGGACGGCTACGGACTGCGCCGCCTGCTGCGCGGCTTCTGGGGCGTGCTCGCCGTCAGCCTCGGCCTCGTCGCCCTCGACGCGGGCGCCGGCCTGCTCCTGCCCGTGCTGATCCGGCACGGCATCGACCAGGGTGTCGAGAAGGCCGCCCTGGGAGCGGTGTGGGCCGCCGCCGGCCTCGCACTGGTCCTCGTGCTCGCCCAGTGGGCCGCCCAGTTCGCCGAGACCCGGATGACCGGCCGCACCGGCGAGCGCGTGCTCTACGCCCTCCGCGTCAAGATCTTCGCCCAGCTCCAGCGCCTCGGCCTGGACTACTACGAGCGCGAGCTCACCGGCAAGATCATGACCAGGATGACCACCGACGTGGACTCCCTGTCCAGCTTCCTGCAGACCGGGCTGGTCACCGCCGTCGTCTCCGTCCTCACCTTCTTCGGCATCCTGGTCGCCCTGCTCGTCCTCGACGTCGAACTCGCGCTGATCGTCTTCGCGACCCTGCCCGTGCTGGTCCTCGCCACGGTCGTCTTCCGCCGCAAGTCGGTCGCCGCGTACGAGCTCGCCCGCGACCGGGTCGGCCTGGTCAACGCCGACCTCCAGGAGTCCGTCGCCGGACTGCGCCTGGTGCAGGCCTTCCGCCGCCAGCACTCCGGGGCCGAGCGCTTCGCCGAGCGCAGCGACTCCTACCGGCAGGCGCGGGTGCGCGGCCAGTGGCTGATATCGGTCTACTTCCCCTTCGTCCAGCTGCTGTCCTCGGGCGCGGCGGCGGCCGTGCTGATCGTCGGCGCGGGCCGGGTCGAGGCCGCCACCCTGACCACCGGCGCGCTGGTCGCCTACCTGCTCTACATCGACCTGTTCTTCGCCCCGGTCCAGCAGCTCTCCCAGGTCTTCGACGGCTACCAGCAGGCCACCGTCTCCCTCGGCCGCATCCAGGGCCTGCTGCGCGAGCCCACCACCACCCCGGCCCCGGCCGAGCCCCGCGAGGTCACCGCCCTGCGCGGCGAGATCGCCTTCGAGGACGTGCGCTTCGCGTACGCCACCGCCGAGGAGCGCGGCGAGAAGGGCGAGGCGCTGGGCGGCATCAGCCTGCGGATACCCGCCGGGCAGACCGTCGCCTTCGTCGGCGAGACCGGCGCCGGGAAGTCCACGCTGGTCAAGATGGTGGCCCGGTTCTACGACCCGACCTCGGGCCGGGTCACCGCCGACGGCACCGACCTGCGGGAGCTCGACCTGACGGCGTACCGCCACCGGCTGGGGGTCGTCCCCCAGGAGTCGTACCTCTTCCCGGGGACCGTCCGCGACGCCATCGCCTACGGGCGGCCCGGGGCGTCCGACGCCGAGGTGGAGGCGGCCGCCCGCGCGGTCGGCGCCCACGAGATGATCGCCACCCTCGACGGCGGCTACCTCCACACCGTCACCGAGCGCGGCCGCAACCTCTCCGCGGGCCAGCGCCAGCTGATCGCCCTGGCCCGCGCGGAGCTCGTCGACCCCGACGTGCTGCTCCTCGACGAGGCCACCGCGGCCCTGGACCTGGCCACGGAGGCGCAGGTCAACCAGGCCACCGACCGGCTCGCGGGCAAGCGCACCACCCTGGTGGTGGCCCACCGGCTGACCACCGCCGCCCGCGCGGACCGGGTGGTGGTCATGGACCGCGGCCAGGTCGTCGAGGACGGCAGCCACGCCGAGCTGCTGGCCAGGGGAGGCCGCTACGCCGTGCTGTGGCGGACCTTCATCGGCGAGGACGAGCCGGCCGCGGCCGCGTAGCGGAGCCCCTCAGGAGTACGCCCCAGGCGTACGCCCCAGGAGTACGCCCCGGGTATCAGAGCTCGCCGAAGAGCAGATTGCCCGGGGCGTCCTCGTCGTCACCGGTGTAGTACTCGCGGACCGCGTCGAGGAGCTCGTCCACCGACAGGTACCCGTCGTGGTTCTTGTCGATCCGCGCGAAGAGGACGTCGGCGTCGGCCGGCTCCAGCCGGGTGTCGAAGGCCAGCTGCGCCGTGTGGAACTCCTCGGGGCTGATGTGCCCGTCCCCGTTGGTGTCGACGACCGTGAGGATCGCCTTCATCATCGGCCGGAAGGACTTCTCGTACGCCGGGCCGCCGTCCTTGTAGAGGCGGGTCATCCCGTCCCGGTACTGGCCGGGGGTCAGCTTCTGGTCCTGGCCCACGCCCAGCTCGTTGAAGAGGTCCACCCAGAAGTCGGTGAGCCCGCGGAACACCTCGGCCGCCTTGGGGGAGTCGGCGGGCTCGGCCAGCGCCGTCAGCAGCCGGGAGCCGAGCGCGATCATGTCCTTCTCGTCGATCACGCCGTTGTCGTCCGCGTCCAGGTGCGCGAACGCGCGCTCCAGCTTCCGGTCGAGCAGGTCGGTCGTCATGGGAGGACGCCTTTCGTGGCTACGTTGAGCATGCGGTCGGTCGCCTAGAGTAGTGCAACCTTCCGGAGGTCCTGCGCGTCGTACGTCAGTACGTGTTACGTACGACGGATCGGGGGGTCAGGGTGTCTCAGGGGTGGAAGGCGCGGGGGCGGGGCGTGTCCCCGGCGGTGTTCGGGGCGGCGCTGTGGCTGGCCGCGGCCGGGATCTTCGCGGCGGCGCCCCCGGCGGCGGCCGCGACCGGGAACTGTCCGGGCGACCTGGTCAGGACGCTCCCGCTGCCGGGCGCCGAGGTGCGCGTGTACAAGAGCCGCACCCAGGTCTGCGCGGTGAACGTGGCCCTGAACCCGGGGGAGCGCCGCCACCTGGCGGTGAGCGTCCAGCCGCGCGGCGGGGTCCCCGTGGGCGATGCGGGGCAATTCACCCGCTACGCGGGCCCCGTCACCGTCGGTGCGATCAGCCGATGTGTGTATGTAAGGGGGAGTGTGGCGGCCGGATCCGTGGAATCCGGCTGGATCCTGTGCTGACGCAGCGGCCCAACCGGTACTGTTCACGGCCCTGTTGGCCCCGCTAGGTTCACGGCGACCACCAGTGGACTGAATGGGGAGAGTGCATGCGCAAGACGCTTGGCCGGCTGCTGCCGCTCACGGTGCTCATCGGCGCCCTCGGTACGACCGGTCTGACGGCTCAGGCGGCCACCGCCGCAGAGCCGGCCGCCGCCGCGCCGACCACCGCCGGGCAGGGCACCACCGCGGACATCAAGGACCGGATCCTCGCCATCCCGGGCATGAGCCTGATCGAGGAGAAGCCCTACCCCGGCTACCGGTTCTTCGTGCTGAACTACGAGCAGCCGATCGACCACCGGCAGCCGTGGAAGGGCACCTTCAAGCAGCGCATCACCCTGCTGCACAAGGACGAGTCCCGGCCGACGGTGTTCTACACCTCCGGCTACAACGTCAACACCAGCCCGCGCCGCGCCGAGCCGACGACCATAGTCGACGGCAACCAGGTGTCCATGGAGTATCGATTCTTCAACCCGTCCCGCCCCGACCCGGCGGACTGGTCGAAGCTCGACATCTGGCAGGCGGCCAGCGACCAGCACCGGATCTTCACCGCCCTGAAGAAGATCTACACCAAGAACTGGCTCGCCACCGGCGGCAGCAAGGGCGGTATGACGGCGACGTACTTCGAGCGCTTCTACCCGCGCGACATGGACGGGGTCGTCGCCTACGTCGCGCCCAACGACGTCGTCAACAAGGAGGACTCGGCCTACGACCGCTTCCTCTCCAAGGTCGGCACCAAGGAGTGCCGCGACAAGCTGGCCGGCGTCCAGCGCGAGGCCCTCATCCGCCGCGAGCCGCTGGAGGCCAAGTACAAGGAGGCCGCCGCCGCCAACGGCTGGACCTTCAACACCGTCGGCAGCCTGGACAAGGCCTTCGAGGCCGTCGTCCTCGACTACACCTGGGCCTTCTGGCAGTACAGCCTGCTCTCCGACTGCGCCGCGATCCCGGACGCCAAGACCGCGACCGACCAGCAGATCTGGGACAGCGTCGACACCATCTCCGGCTTCTCGGCCTACGCCGACCAGGGCCTGGAGACGTTCACGCCGTACTACTACCAGGCCGGCACCCAGCTCGGCTCGCCCGACATCAAGCAGCCCTGGCTGAAGGACCTGACCCGCTACGGCTACCAGCCGCCGCGCAGCTTCGTGCCGCGCGACATCCCCATGGCCTTCCAGCCCGGGGCCATGGCGGACGTGGACAACTGGGTGCGGAACAACGCCCACCAGATGCTGTTCGTGTACGGGCAGAACGACCCGTGGGGCGCCGAGCCCTTCCACATCGGGTACGGGGCGACCGACAGCTACGTGATGACCGCCCCCGGCGCCAACCACGGGGCCAACGTCGCCAAGCTCCAGGACGGCGAGAAGGCCCTGGCCACCGCGCGGATCCTGCAGTGGGCCGGAGTGGCCCCCGCCGCGAACGTGTTCGGCACGCAGAAGACCGCCGCCCCGCAGGCCGCCCCGCTGGCCGCCCCGGACCCGGAGCTCGACCGGACCGACCTGCGCCGCGACTCGCTGAGGCCGTAGCGGACGTCCGCCCGGCGGCCCCGCCGGGCCGCGGGCCGGAGTGCCTCAGTACTCCAGCCCGTGGCCCAGCGGGTAGCGGCCCGGGACCGGGACGGGCAGGCGGCCCGACGGCCGCTCCGCGCCCGTCAGCACCCGGGCCGCCGCCCGCAGTTCCACGTCCGTCCAGGTGTAGGTGGCCAGCTCCGCCGCGCACGCGGGCAGCCGGGCCGGGTCGTACGGGTTGCGGACCGCCACCAGCACCACCGGCACCCCCGTCGCGACCAGGTCCGCCACCAGCGTCCGCTGCGGGCTCTCCCCCTCCGGGACGTTGTACGTGCACACCAGCACCGCCGCGTTGCCCGGCGCGGCCGCCACCGCCCGCTCCGGCGGCAGGGCCTGCGCCCGGCAGCCCAGGGCCGTCAGCTCCCGCGCCAGGACCGTCGTCGGGGGTCCCGTCGTACCCGTGGGGGAGGCCGGGTCCGCCCCCGTCACCAGCAGCCGGGGCGCCGCCGACGCGTCCAGGGGCAGCAGCCCGCGCGGGTTGGCCAGCAGCGTGGTCGTCCCGGCGGCGACCGCGTCGGCCGCCGCCAGGTGCTCCCGGGTGCCCACCAGCGCGTCCACCCGCTCCTCGTCGGCGTACGGGTCCTCGAACAGGCCCCGGCGGGCCTTGACCTCCAGGATCCGCAGCACCGACTCCTCGACCCGCTCCCGGGTGAGCTCGCCCGAACCGACGGCCGCCAGCACGCTGCGGTACGCCAGCCCCAGGTCGGGCGCGTTCAGCAGCTGGTCGCAGCCCGCCTTGAGGGCCAGGACCGGCACCCGGTCGTCCCCGTACTTCTGGCGGACCCCGGCCATGTCCAGGGCGTCGGTCACCACCACCCCCCGGAAGCCGAGGCGTTCGCGCAGGATGCCCGTCACGATCGGCCGCGAGAGGGTCGCCGGGTCCCCCGAGGGGTCGAGCGCGGGGAAGACGATGTGCGCCGTCATCACCACGTTCGCGCCCGCCTCCACCGCCGCCCGGAACGGCGGCTCGTCCAGCTCCTCCCACTGCGCGCGGCTGTGCCGCATCACCGGCAGCCCGATGTGGCTGTCGGTCTCGGTGTCCCCGTGCCCCGGGAAGTGCTTCGCCGTCGCGGCCACCCCCGCCCCCTGGTAGCCGCGCACCTGGGCGGCGGCCAGCTCCGCCACCGCGTCCGGGTCGGAGCCGAAGGAGCGGACGCCGATCACCGGATTGGCCGGGTTCACGTTGACGTCGGCCACCGGCGCGTAGTCCTGCCGGACGCCCATCGCGGCCAGCTCGGCCCCCGCCACCCGGGCCGCCCGGCGGGCGTCGGCGGCGGAGCCGCCCGCACCCAGCGCCATCGCCCCGGGCAGCAGGGTCGCGGGGCGGCCGATCCGGGCGACGGCGCCGTGTTCCTGGTCGACGGAGAGCAGCAGCGGGATCCCGGCGCCGGAGCCGGCCGCGGCCCGCTGGAGGCCGTTGGAGAGGGCGGCGATCTGGCGCGGGGAGCGGGTGTTGTGCGCCCAGGCGAAGTAGACGATCCCGCCCAGGTGGTAGCGGGCCACCAGTTCGGCGGCGGTGCGCACGCCGAACTGGGCCCGGTTCAGCTCCGCGTCGGCCGGGTCGGGATCGGTCGCCGAATGCCCGTACGCCCGCGACACGAACAGCTGCCCCACCAGTTCGGGCAGCTCCATCGAGGCCACCAGCGCGCGCAGCCGGGTCCGGTCCGGGCGGCGGGCCGGGGGGCCCTCGGGGGAGCGGGGGTCGTCGGGGGTGCGGGGGGAGCCCGTGGCGGAGGCGGCGGCGCCGGCGGCCGAGGCGGCGGCCATGGCCGCGGCGGCGAGCAGGGCCCGGCGGGAGGCTTGGTACGGCACCCCCGGGACCCTACTCCCGCTCCGCGCCCCGCGTCCCGGGGACACTCGGCCCGTCCCCCGGAAGCAGGCCCGCCACGGCCGGCCAGTGCTCCCGCAGGGTGCGGACGGTCTCGGTGATCGCGGGGCGGCGGGCGGCGCCGGTCCGCCACAGGGCGTACAGCCGGCGGACGGGGACCGGCTCCAGGGGGACGGCCACCGCGCCGGGCGGCAGCGGTCCGGTGCCCAGCCGGGGCACGACCGCGATCCCGAGCCCGGCCGCGACGAGGGCGACGATGGTGTGGTTCTCCTCGGCCATGTGCGCGATGTCCGGCTCGAACCCGGCCGTGCGCAGGGTCCGCGTCAGCCAGTCGTGGCAGACCCGTCCCGGGGGCTGGCACACCCAGCGCTGGCCGCCGAGGTCCGCCCGCCGGACGAGGCGCCGGGCGGTGAAGGGGTGTCCGGCCGGGACCACCAGATCGCAGCGGTCGTGGCCGATCAGGGCCTGCTCCACGCCCTCGGGGGCGGGCATCGGGGCGATGTCCCAGTCGTGGGCCACCGCCAGGTCGGTGACGCCCCGGGCCACCAGGTCCACCGAGAGGTGCGGGTCCACCTCCGTGAGGCGTACGTCCAGCGCCGGATGGCGGGCGGCCAGGTCGGCCAGGACCCCCGGGAGCAGTCCGCGCGCCGACGAGGCGAAGGCGGCCACCGTCAGCAGCCCGCTGGGGCGGCCGCGCCGCTCCTCCAGGGTGGTCTCGGCCCGCTCGACGATCGCCAGCAACTCCTGGGCGGTCTCCGCCAGATGGCGGGCCTCCTCGGTGAGGGCGACCCCGCGTCCGCGCCGCTCCAGGAGGGTGGTGCGGGTCTCCCGCTCCAGTTTGCCGATCTGCTGGGAGACGGCGGAGGGGGTGTAGCCGAGGGCGGCGGCCGCGGCGGCGACGGAGCCGTGGACGGAGACGGCGTGCAGGGCGCGCAGCCGGGGCAGGTCGAGCATCCGGCCATCGTAGGGGCGCGGGACGGGAATCGTAAGGGCTGCTTCATCTATCCCGGAAGACATGCGCGCTGGTGCTACATGGTGGGGGCGGCCGATGCTCGGAGCATGCGTCCCGTACACACCGCTCTCGCCGTACTCGTCGCCGCCGTCTGGGGGTTCAACTTCGTCGTCATCCAGATCGGGCTCGGCCACTTCCCGCCGCTGCTGCTGTCCGCCCTGCGCTTCCTCGTCGCCGCGCTGCCCGCCGTCTTCTTCGTGGGGAGGCCCAAGGTCGCCTGGAAGTGGATCGTGGGGGTCGGGGTGGCCCTGGGCATCGCCAAGTTCGGGCTGCTGTTCACGGGGATGGCCGCCGGGATGCCGGCCGGGCTGTCCTCGCTGGTGCTCCAGGTCCAGGCGGTGTTCACCGCCGTCCTCGCCGCCGCGGTGCTGCGCGAGCGGCCCGGGCCGGTGCGGCTGCTGGGCATGGCCGTGGCGCTGGCCGGGATCGCGGTCGCCGCCGTGGACACGGGCCTGTCCGGGCCGGCGACCGGGTTCACGCTGGTCGTGGCGGCCGCCGCCTGCTGGGGCGTGTCCAACGTGCTCACCCGCAAGGCGGCCCCGCCCGACGCGCTGAACTTCATGGTGTGGGTGTGCACCGTCCCCGTGATCCCGCTGTTCGCCCTGTCGCTGCTGCTGGAGGGGCCGGAGCGGGACCTGGCCGCGCTGCGCGCCCTGGACTGGTCCGGGGTGGCCGTCATCGGCTACGTCGCCTGGGTGTCGACGGTGTTCGGCTTCGGGGCCTGGGGCTACCTGCTGCGCCGCTACCCGGCCTCCGCGGTGGCGCCGTTCTCGCTGCTGGTGCCGGTGTTCGGGATGTCCTCGGCCGCGCTGGTGCTCGGGGAGCCGGTCTCGGGGCCGCGCTGGCTGGCGGCGGTGCTGCTGGTCGGCGGGGTGGGCCTGACCTCGCTCGCCCCCGCGGGCGGGCGGCGGGGCGCGGCGGCGCCGGTCGCCGGCGCGCCGGCCGGAGCGGCCGCATCCGGCGCTCCCGCCGGGGCGGCCGTGGCCGGTCCCGCGCGGTGAGGACCGGCCCGGGTCGCGCCGGGCGGAGCAGGTCCCGCGCGGTGAGGGGACCCGGGGGCGGCCGGCCGGTGCTCCGGGCGGCCGCCCCCGGGCGGGGGTGCGCCGGGCCGTACGGGGGTCGGTTCCCGGGGTGCTACTTCTTGCCGCCGCCGAGGATCTGCCCCAGCAGGTCGCCGAGGCCGCCGCCCGCGCCCGGGGCGGCCCCCGGGGCCGGGGCGCCCGCCGACGGTGCGCCCTTGTCGGCGGCGCGCTTGGCGAAGACGGCCAGCAGGACGGGGATCAGCATCTCGATGACCCGGGCGACCGTCGCGGCGGGGATGCCCGTCTTCTTCGACACCGCCTCGGCGACCGGCTTGCTCACCTTGCTCAGGACCCCGGCCATCATCCCGCCGCCGAGCAGCCCGCCGAGCCCGCCGCCGAGGGTGGACACGCCCTGGAGGGGCGGCTGGGCCACTTCCGCGAAGGCCTGGCGGACCTCGTCGTCCCCGCCCTCGGCCTTCTCCTGGAGGCCGCCCGTCAGCGTGCCGACGGTCGTCGAGACCACGTCCTGCGCGCCCGCCTGGTCGGTGCCCAGCAGGGAGGCGATCTCGGTCAGCCGGTCGTCGCCGAGCTCATTGATCACGTCGTCCTGGAAGGAGGATTCGCTCATGCCTGGAACGCTACGTGTGCACGGATTTATCGGCATCTCAGAGCGACCCCCGGGCCACCGTCGGTAACGGAAAGGTAAAGCTGTGATTCCGCATGCAACCCTCCGGACCGGTCGCGGGTCGTATGGTGCGTCGGGACTTCCGGGAGGGGATCCGGGGGGATCGGGAAGTCCGACGAGGGAGGGGTAACCGTGAGGGGGTCCGGCCGCGAGGCCGGACCCCCTTTCGTTTCTCCACAGCCCCCGCCGGCCTTCGTCCACAGGCCCCGGCGGGCTGTCGGCGGGGGACGGTAGCTTCGTGCCATGGCGAACAACGGGGCGGTGCAACTTGCGGTGGTCGAGGGGGTGCTGGAGCGCATCACCTACGCCAACGAGGAGAGCGGCTACACGGTCGCCCGGGTCGACACGGGCCGGGGGTCCGGCGATCTGCTGACCGTCGTCGGCTCGTTGCTCGGCGCGCAGCCCGGCGAGTCCCTGCGCATGGAGGGCCGCTGGGGCTCGCACCCGCAGTACGGCAGACAGTTCAGCGTCGAGAACTACTCGACGGTCCTGCCCGCCACCATCCAGGGCATCCGGCGCTACCTGGGCTCCGGCCTGATCAAGGGCATCGGCCCGCGGATCGCCGACCGGATCGTGGAGCACTTCGGCCTCGACACCCTCGACGTCATCGAGGGGGAGCCGAAGAGGCTGATCGAGGTACCGGGCCTGGGCCCCAAGCGGACGAAGCTGATCGCCGCCGCCTGGGAGGAGCAGAAGGCCATCAAGGAGGTCATGGTCTTCCTCCAGGGCGTCGGGGTCTCCACCTCCATCGCCGTCCGCATCTACAAGAAGTACGGGGACGCCTCCATCTCGGTGGTGCGCAACCAGCCGTACCGGCTCGCGGCCGACGTATGGGGCATCGGCTTCCTCACCGCCGACCGCATCGCCCAGGCCGTCGGCATCCCGCACGACAGCCCCGACCGGGTCAGGGCCGGGCTCCAGTACGCCCTGTCCCAGTCCGCCGACCAGGGCCACTGCTTCCTCCCGCAGGAGCGGCTCATCTCCGACGGGGTCAAGCTGCTCCAGGTGGACACCGGGCTGGTCATCGAGTGCCTGGCCGAGCTCGCCGCCGATCCGGAGGGGGTCGTACGGGAGTCCGTGCCCGATCCCCAGGGCGGCCCGGACCCGCTCACCGCGGTCTACCTCGTCCCCTTCCACCGGGCCGAACTGTCGCTGGCGGGCCAGGTCCGCCGGCTGCTGGATGCCGAGGAGGACCGGATGCCCGGCTTCCGGGACGTGGACTGGGAGAAGGCCCTGGGCTGGCTGGCGGCGCGCACCGGGGCCGCCCTCGCCCCCGAGCAGCGGGACGCGGTCCGGCTGGCGCTGACCCGCAGGGTCGCCGTCCTCACCGGCGGGCCGGGCTGCGGGAAGTCCTTCACCGTGCGCTCCATCGTGGAGCTGGCCCGGGCCAAGAAGGCCAAGGTGGTGCTCGCCGCCCCCACCGGCCGGGCGGCGAAGCGGCTGTCCGAGCTCACCGGCGCCGAGGCCTCCACGGTGCACCGGCTGCTGGAGCTCAAACCGGGCGGGGACGCCGCGTACGACCGGGACCGGCCGCTGGACGCCGACCTGGTCGTGGTCGACGAGGCCTCGATGCTGGACCTGCTGCTCGCCAACAAGCTGGTCAAGGCCGTGGCCCCGGGGGCGCACCTGCTGCTGGTCGGCGATGTGGACCAGCTGCCCTCGGTCGGCGCGGGCGAGGTGCTGCGGGACCTGCTCGCCGAGGGCGGGCCGGTGCCCGCCGTCCGGCTCACCCGCATCTTCCGGCAGGCGCAGCAGTCGGGGGTGGTCACCAACGCCCACCGCATCAACACGGGGGCGCCGCCGATCACCGACGGGCTGCCGGACTTCTTCCTCTTCCCCGAGGAGGACACCGAGGCGGCGGGCGTCCTCGCCGTGGACGTCGCGGCCCGCCGGATCCCCGCCAGATTCGGGCTCGACCCGCGCCGCGACATCCAGGTGCTCGCTCCCATGCACCGGGGACCGGCCGGCGCGGGCCACCTGAACGGGCTCCTCCAGCAGGTCATCACCCCGGCCAGGCCGGACGTGCCCGAGAAGCGGTTCGGCGGCCGGGTCTTCAGAGTGGGTGACAAGGTCACCCAGATCAGGAACAACTATGAGAAGGGCGCCAATGGCGTCTTCAACGGCACCGTGGGTGTGGTGACCGCTATCGACTCGGACGAGCAGCGCTTGACGGTCCGTACGGAGGAGGACGAGGAAGTGGGGTACGAGTTCGCCGAGCTGGACGAGCTGGCCCACGCCTACGCCGTCACCATCCACCGCTCCCAGGGGAGTGAATATCCGGCGGTCGTGATCCCGGTCACGACCGGGGCTTGGATGATGCTCCAGCGGAACCTGCTCTACACCGCTGTGACCAGGGCGAAGAAACTCGTCGTCCTCGTCGGGTCGCGCAAGGCCCTCGGACAGGCCGTGCGCACTGTTTCCGCAGGCAGGAGGTTCACGGCGGTCGCCGCCAGGCTCGCCGGACGCATACCGGTGGGAAACATCACCTAGATGATCGATCATTTGGGTTCCCACAAGCGCCGCGGGCAGGGCAGGATGTGCAGGTTGACGGCACTCAGTGCCGTCAAAAAGACCAAAGGCCGACCCCGAGTGCACTCTCCTGCGCCAAATGGGGGAAGGTAGAGGCAGTCAGGGCACCTCGAAGAAGAGGCACTACGTCGGTGAGGGATGACGTGAGCGACAACTCTGTAGTACTCCGGTACGCGGACGGCGAATACACCTACCCGGTGATCGAGAGCACCGTCGGTGACCAGGGCTTCGACATCGCGAAGCTGAGGGCCCAGACCGGGCTCGTCACTCTGGACAGCGGCTACGGCAACACGGCCGCCTACAAGTCCGCGATTACCTACCTCGACGGTGAGCAGGGCATCCTGCGCTACCGCGGCTACCCGATCGAGCAGCTGGCGGAGCGCTCGACCTTCATCGAGGTCGCCTACCTCCTGATCAACGGTGAGCTCCCGACCGTCGACCAGCTCGCGTCGTTCCGCAACGAGATCACCCAGCACACCCTGCTGCACGAGGACGTCAAGCGGTTCTACGACGGCTTCCCGCGCGACGCCCACCCGATGGCCATGCTGTCCTCGGTCGTCAGCGCGCTGTCCACCTTCTACCAGGACAGCCACAACCCGTTCGACGAGAAGCAGCGCCACCTCTCGACGATCCGCCTGCTGGCCAAGCTCCCGACGATCGCGGCCTACGCGTACAAGAAGTCGGTCGGCCACCCGGTGGTCTACCCGCGTAACGACCTCGGTTACGTCGAGAACTTCCTGCGCATGACCTTCTCCGTGCCGGCCCAGGAGTACGAGCTCGACCCGGTCGTGGTCTCCGCGCTCGACAAGCTGCTGATCCTGCACGCGGACCACGAGCAGAACTGCTCGACCTCCACCGTGCGCCTGGTCGGCTCCTCGCAGGCGAACATGTTCGCCTCGATCTCCGCCGGCATCTCGGCCCTGTGGGGCCCGCTGCACGGCGGCGCCAACCAGTCCGTCCTCGAGATGCTGGAAGGCATCAAGAACGACGGCGGCGACGTCGACGCCTTCATCCGCAAGGTGAAGAACAAGGAGGACGGCGTCCGCCTGATGGGCTTCGGGCACCGCGTCTACAAGAGCTTCGACCCCCGGGCGAAGATCATCAAGGCCGCGGCGCACGACGTCCTCTCGGCGCTCGGCAAGAGCGACGAACTGCTGGACATCGCGCTCAAGCTGGAGGAGCACGCGCTCGCCGACGAGTACTTCGTCTCGCGCAACCTCTACCCGAACGTGGACTTCTACACCGGTCTGATCTACCGGGCCATGGGCTTCCCGACCGAGATGTTCACCGTGCTGTTCGCGCTCGGCCGCCTCCCCGGCTGGATCGCCCAGTGGCACGAGATGATCAAGGAGCCCGGCTCCCGCATCGGCCGTCCGCGCCAGATCTACACCGGCGAGGTCCTGCGCGACTTCGTCCCGGTCGAGGCCCGCTGAACCTGAGCCCCCAGGGCCCGGAGACGCGAAAAGCGCCCCGCCGTCGATCCCCCCACGGGTCGACGGTCGGGGCGCTTTCCTTTCCCCGGCGGCGGATTCCCCCCACGGGACCCGCGCCGGGGCGTCGGTGTGTGCCGGGACCCGTTCGGGTCGGGAGGGCCGCTCAAAGCTTCCCGAGGGCACGCGTCCCGGCCGGCGGATGCCGCGGACGTCCCCCAAGACCTCCGTGAAACATCCCCCAAGATGTTTCTGGCATCGCCCCATTAGACCCGGGACGACCCCGGATGGTTACGTTGTCATCACTGTGATCTGCGTCTCCAGTGAAGGATCTGTGGAGGCCCCGGGGAGGGCCGCTAGCGGAACGAGCGCAGCCGCAGGCTGTTGGTCACCACGAAGACCGAGGAGAAGGCCATCGCGGCCCCCGCGATCATGGGGTTGAGCAGGCCCGCCGCGGCCAGCGGCAGGGCGGCCACGTTGTAGCCGAAGGCCCAGAACAGGTTGCCCTTGATGGTGGCCAGGGTCCGGCGCGAGAGCCGGATGGCGTCGGCCGCCACCCGCAGGTCCCCCCGTACCAGGGTCAGGTCGCCGGCCTCGATGGCGGCGTCGGTGCCGGTGCCCATGGCCAGGCCCAGGTCGGCCCGGGCCAGGGCGGCCGCGTCGTTGACCCCGTCGCCCACCATGGCGACCGTGCGGCCCTCGGCCTGGAGCCGCCTGACCACCTCGACCTTGTCCTGCGGGAGCACCTCGGCGATCACCTCGTCGATGCCCACCTCACGGGCCACCGATTCGGCCACCGCCCGGTTGTCGCCGGTCAGCAGGACCGGGGTCAGGCCGAGCGCCCGCAGCCGGGCCACGGCCTCGGCGCTGGTCGGCTTCACGGCGTCGGCCACGGTCAGCAGCCCGCGGGCCTCGCCGTCCCAGGCGACCAGGACCGCCGTGCTCCCGGAGGCCTCGGCCGCCGCCCGGGCCCCGGCGAGGCCGTCCGGCAGGGTGATCCCCCGCTCGGCCAGCAGCCGTTCGCGTCCCACGAGGACGGAGCGGCCCTCGACCACGCCCCGGACGCCCAGCCCCGCGAGGTTGTCGAAGCCCTCGGGGACCGGCAGCCCGCCCTCCGCCCCGGCCGCCCCGGCCGCCTCGGCGGCCGCGGCGGCGACGGCCCGGGCGATCGGGTGCTCGGAGGCGTGCTCCAGGGCCCCGGCGAGCCGCAGCAGCTCCTTCTCGTCGACCCCGTCGGCGGGGTGCACCCCGGACAGGGCCATCCGGCCGGTGGTCACCGTCCCGGTCTTGTCCAGGACGACGGTGTCCACGGCGCGGGTGGACTCCAGCACCTCCGGCCCCTTGATCAGGATGCCCAGCTGGGCGCCCCGCCCGGTGCCGACCATCAGGGCGGTCGGGGTGGCCAGGCCCAGCGCGCAGGGGCAGGCGATGATCAGGACGGCCACGGCGGCGGTGAAGGCGGCGGTGGCGTCGTCGGTGATCAGCAGCCAGGCGACCCAGGTGCCGAGCGCGAGCAGCAGGACGACGGGGACGAAGACCCCGGAGATCCGGTCGGCGAGCCGCTGCACCTCGGCCTTGCCGTTCTGCGCCTCCTCGACCATCTCGGCCATCCGGGCCAGCTGGGTGTCGGCCCCGACCCGGGTGGCCTCCACCACGAGCCGGCCGGAGGCGTTGACGGTGGCGCCGGTGACCGGGTCCCCGACCGTCACCTCGACGGGGACGGACTCGCCGGTCAGCATCGAGGCGTCCACGGCCGAGGAGCCCTCCACCACCCGGCCGTCGGTGGCGATCTTCTCCCCGGGCCGGACCACGAACCGGTCGCCCGCCGCGAGGTCGCCCACCGCGATCCGCACCTCCCGGCCGTCCCGCAGTACGGCCACGTCCTTGGCGCCCAGCTCCAGCAGGGCCCGCAGGGCCGCGCCGGCCTTCCGCTTGGAACGGGCCTCCAGGTAGCGGCCGAGCAGGATGAAGGTGACGACCCCCGCCGCGACCTCCAGGTAGAGGGCGGAGGAGCCGTCGGTGCGGGTGACGGTGAGGTCGAAGCCGTGCCGCATGCCGGTCATGCCCGCGTGCCCGAAGAACAGGGCCCACAGGGACCAGGCGTACGAGGCCAGCGTGCCCACCGAGACCAGGGTGTCCATGGTGGCGGCGCCGTGCCGGGCGTTGGTCCAGGCGGCCCGGTGGAAGGGCAGGGCGCCCCAGACCACGACGGGGGAGGCCAGGGTCAGGCACAGCCACTGCCAGTCGTCGAACTGCAGGGCGGGCACCATCGAGAGCAGGACGACGGGCAGGGCCAGGGCGGCGGACACCAGCAGCCGCTGCCGCAGGGCGGCGAGGGCGGGGTCGGCCTCGGACCCGGCGCGCGGGTCCGGTCCGCCGGCGGGTCCGGGCGCGGGCGCCGGCGGCGGGGGCTCCTCGGCCGTGTACCCGGTCCGGACCACCGTGGCGATCAGGTCGGCCACCTCGACGCCGTCGCCGTAGGAGACGCGCGCCTTCTCGGTGGCGTAGTTGACCGTGGCGCTGACCCCGTCCATCCGGTTCAGCTTCTTCTCGACGCGGGCCGCGCAGGAGGCGCAGGTCATTCCGCCGATGGTCAGCTCGACCTCGGTTATGGGCCCCTCGTGGACCGTGCTGCTGCTCATGTCCCGCTCCGGGGGAAGGGCCGGGCCGCACGGTCCAGTCGGGGGCTGGCGGGTACGGCCCGGCGGGGTGTCGCGGAAGGAAGGGGGATCAGGCCTGGCCGGCGAGCTCGTAGCCGGCCTCGTCCACGGCGGCGCGGACGTCGGCCTCGGCGAGCGGGGCGGCGGACACCACGGTGACCTCGCCGGTGGAGGCGACGGCCTTGACGGAGGTGACGCCCGGCAGGGCGGTCAGCTCGGCGGTCACGGCGCCCTCGCAGTGCCCGCAGGTCATCCCGGTGACCTTGTACACGGTTTCCGTCACGGCGGTCATGTCGTTCTCCTATCAGGGGGTGTCTCTCTCTATCAGAGACTATACCCCTAGGGGGTATCAAGCCAGCATCCGGCCGGCCACCGGCGCCCGTCGACCGCTCCTCCGGTGGACAGGATCGGCCCCCCATACGTAAATGGCGCACATGGGGCATTCGGTGTCTCTCATTCTCATCATGGCCGCAGCGGTGCTCGCACCGCTGCTCGCCTACGGTGTGGCGCGCTTCCTCCCGGTCCCGCTGGTGATCTTCGAGATCCTGCTCGGCGTCCTCATCGGCCCGGACGTACTCGGCTGGGCGAACACCGGCGAGGTGATCGACACCCTGAGCCAGCTGGGCCTGGCGATGCTGATCTTCCTGGCCGGCTACGAGATCCGGTTCGACCGGGTCAAGGGGGACACCCTCACCCGCTCGGTCGCGGCCTGGCTGGTCTCGCTCGCGCTCGGACTGGCCGTCGGCACCCTCCTCGCCCACGGCGGAGGCTTCGGCAAGGGCGTCTACGTCGGCACCGCGCTCACCAGTACCGCCCTCGGCGCGATCCTGCCGATGCTGCGCGACGCGGGCGACCTCGGGAGCCGCTTCGGCACCGTGACCATGGCCGTGGGTTCCGTCGGCGAGTTCGGGCCGGTCATCGCCATGGCCCTGCTGCTCAGCGGGCGGGCGCCCGCCCGCTCGGCGGCCCTGCTCGCGGCCTTCGCGGTGCTCACGGCGGCGGCGGTCTTCTGGGCGATGCGGCCCAAACCGCCCTGGTTCGCGAAGGTGGTCGCCAAGACCCTGCACAGCAGCGCCCAGTTCGCGGTACGGCTGGTCGCGCTGATCCTCGTGGCCATGCTGGGCCTGGCCCAGGCGCTCGGGCTCGACATCCTGCTCGGCGCCTTCGCCGCCGGGCTGCTCACCCGGCTGGTGCTGAACGGGGCGGCGCCCGAGAGCGGCGAGGACGTGCTCGCGAAGGTGGAGGCGATGGGCTTCGGCTTCCTGGTCCCGCTGTTCTACGTGGTCACCGGGGTCCAGTTCGACCTGGGGGCCCTGCTCTCCGGCGGCCGGCCGCTGCTCCTGCTGCCCGTGTTCCTCCTGCTGTTCCTGTTGGTGCGCGGGCTCCCGATCCGGCTGCTGGCCCCGCGCGACCTGGGCGGGCGGGACCGGTCGGCGCTGGTGCTGTTCGGCTCGACCGCGCTCCCGCTGGTGGTGGCGATCACCACCCTCGGGGTGCAGGACGGCCAGGTCGAGCCGGGGGAGGCGGCGGCGCTGGTGGGGGCCGGAATGGTGTCCGTGCTGGTCTTCCCGCTGCTCGCGCTGCGGCTGCGCGGACGGGCCGGCGCCGCGCGGGGGAGCGCGGCGGCCGAGCGGACGGGGGCGTCGGAGTCCTGGTGAGGGACGGCGGGCGGGAGCGGGACCCGCTCCGCTACCGCCGGCCCGCGTCCCGGGTCAGTCCTCGCGGCGCCCCCGGTTGCCGGGGCGGCGGGCCACCCAGGTGCGGATGGTGTCCGCGTACCAGTAGGGCTTGCCGCCCTCCACGTGGTCGGGGGCCGGAAGCAGTCCGTGCTTGCGGTAGGAGCGCACGGTGTCCGGCTGCACCCGGATGTGGGCGGCGATCTCCTTGTAGGACCACAGCTGCCGGTCGCTCATCCACGACACCTCCTCGTCCACGCCCCGGGGCCGGCCGGGAGGCCGTCGGGGGAGCCGGTGCGCGGACTGACGATCACTCGCGTTGTGCCCGGAGAACGACGTCCGGTGAGGGCGGGGGAGCGGCTGTGGGCCGCCTGTGACGGAAAACCCGCGTAATGCGGACATGTGTGACACGGGCGGGACTCCTGTGACGCGGGCGGCACAGGAGTCGCCCGTTGAACCAGGGGCGGGAGCGGTGGCTCAGCGGTAGAGCTCCGGCCGCTCCACCAGCCGCACCTCGGTCCGTACGCCGTCGCGCGCGGCCGCCAGCCCCGCCTCCGAGACGGCGGCGGCCGCGTACCCGTCCCAGGCGTCGGGTCCGTCCACCCGCCCCCGCGCGGCGGCGGCCACCCAGCGCCGCACCTGCCGGTCGTAGGCGTCGGCGAACCGGGTGGTGAAGTCCTGGGTGATCTCCCCGCCCCAGCGGCCGCCCGACTGGACCACCATCGCGTGCCCGTCGCCGATGGAGGCGCTGCCGGACTCCCCGACCGCCTCGCACCGCACCTGGTAGCCGAACCCGCAGTTGACGAAGATCTCCACGTCCACGAGGGCTCCGCCCGAGGTCTCCAGCAGCACCAGGCGCGGGTCGCGCAGTTCCTCGGGCGCGGCCGAGGAGGGCGTCGGCGAGAGCACCGTCACGGCCGTGACCTCCTGGCCCAGCAGCCAGCGGGCCGCGTCCACCTCGTGCACCACCGAATCGCTGATCAGCATGTCGCTGGTGAAGAAGGACGGCGAGGAGGCGTTGCGGTGGCGGCAGTGCAGGAAGAGCGGCCGGCCGATCCCGCCCCCGTCCAGCAGCTCCTTGAGCCGCTCGTACTCGGCGTCGAACCGCCGCATGAACCCCACCTGCACCAGCCGCCGGCCCACCCGCCGCTCCGCCTCCAGCACCCGCAGGGCCCCCTCCGGGTCCGGGGTCAGCGGCTTCTCGCAGAGCACCGGCAACTCCCGCTCCAGGGCGTGCAGAATCGCTTCCTCGTGGGCGGGGCCGGGCGAGGCGATCAGTACGGCGTCCACCCCAGGAGCCGCTATCGCCGCCGCCGGGTCCGTGAACGCGGAGGCGCCCTCCAGCCCCGCCGCGACCGCCTTGACCCGTTCCCCGTCCGGATCGGCGACGGCCACCACCCGGGCCCCGCCGACCGTGTCGCCGATCCGCCGGACGTGGTCGGCGCCCATCCTCCCGGTGCCGATGACGGCGATGCCGAGCGTGTTCATGCGTGTCTTCCTCCGGATCAGCGGGCGCCACAGGAGCGCAGGTAGGCGCGGGTGCGCCGGGCGATGGGCAGGGGACGGTCCGGCGGGCACGGGTACATGTCCTGCTCCACGATCGCGAACAGCTCCACCCCGAGCCGCTGCGCCGCCGCCAGCACCGGCTCCAGCGCGGGCACCCCCGACGGCGGCTCGCACATCACCCCGCGCTCCACCGCCGGCCCGAACGGGATGCCGTCCGCGACCACTTCGGCGAGGATCCGCGGGTCCACCTGCTTGAGGTGCAGGTAGCCGATCCGCTCGCCGAAGGTCTCGATCGCCTCGACGCTGTCCCCGCCGCAGTACGCGTAGTGCCCCGTGTCCAGGCACAGCGACACCAGCTCCGGATCGGTGGCGTCCAGGAACCGGGCCACGTTCTGCGGGGTGTCGACATGGGTGTCCGCGTGCGGGTGGACCACGATCCGCAGCCCGTACCGCTCCCGGACCTCCCGGCCCAGGCGCTCGGTCTGGGTGGTCAGTTCACGCCATTGGGCGGGGGTGAGGACCGGGTCCTCCAGCATTCCGCCGGTCTTGTCGTCGCGCCAGAACGAGGGAATGACCACCAGGTGCTCCGCCCCCGTGTCCCGGGTGAGCGCGGCGATCCGCGACACGTGCGCCCAGGTCTCCTCCCAGACGGCGGGGCCGTGATGGAGTCCGGTGAAGACGGTGCCGGCGGACACCCGCAGGCCCCGCTTGGCGGTCTCGTCGGCGAGCCGGGCCGGGTCGGTGGGCAGGTAGCCGTAGGGGCCGAGCTCGATCCACTCGTACCCGGCGCCGGCCACCTCGTCGAGGAACCGGTCCCAGGGGGTCTGCAGCGGATCCTCCGGGAACCAGACACCCCAGGAGTCCGGAGCCGAACCGACGCGGATACGGGTCAACGCGGGCGGGGAGGAGGTCATGACGGCCACCTTAGGGTGCGAGGTTCGAGGGGAGAGGGAGGACGAGTGCGAGAGGCAGGAGCACCCGACGTGACCACGGGGGACGCGGGGAACGGGGCCGGGGACGGCACCGCGTACGACCTCATCACGATGGGGCGGATCGGGGTGGATCTCTACCCGCTGAAGACCGGGGTACCGCTCGCCGAGGCGGACACCTTCGGCAAGTTCCTCGGCGGCTCCCCGGCGAACGTCGCCGTGGCCGCCGCCCGGCTCGGCCGGCGCACGGCCGTGATCAGCCGGACCGGAGCTGACCCCTTCGGGGCCTATCTCCGCGATGAGCTGCGGGAGTTCGGGGTCGACGGCCGGTGGGTGGGGGAGGTGGCGCGCTACCCGACGCCCATCACCTTCTGCGAGGTCTTCCCGCCGGACCGTTTTCCGCTCTACTTCTACCGGCTCCCGAAGGCCCCCGACCTGGAGATCGAGCCGGACGAGATCGACCGGGAGGCGGTGCGGGCCGCGCGCGTGTTCTGGATGACCGGTACGGGACTCAGCGCCGAGCCGAGCCGCGCCGCCACCCTGGCCGCGCTGGAGGCCCGCTCGAAGTCCGGCACCACGGTCTTCGACCTCGACTGGAGGCCGACGCTGTGGGACGACGGCCCGCCCGGCCCCTGGTACGAGCGGGCGCTCGCGCTGGCGACGGTGGCCGTCGGCAACACCGAGGAGTGCGCCGTCGCCACCGGCGAGAGCGAGCCGTACGCGGCCGCGCGGGCGCTGCTCGCGGCCGGGGTGGAGCTGGCGGTGGTCAAACGGGGCCCGGAGGGGGTCTTGGCCGTCCACCGCGACGGGACGGCGGTGGAGGTGGCGCCGGTGCCGGTGACGGTGGTCAACGGGCTGGGCGCCGGCGACGCGTTCGGCGGGGCCCTGTGCCACGGGCTGCTGGCGGGCTGGGAGCTGGAGCGGGTGCTGCGGTACGCGAACGCGGCGGGGGCGATCGTTGCCTCGCGGCTGGCCTGTTCGACGGCGATGCCGTTCGCGCACGAGGTGGAGGAGGTGCTGGACCGTGCCGGTGCGCTCTGAGACGGGGATGGAGTTCACCCGGCTGGTGGTCCTGGAGCTGGCGCCCGGGGAGGCGTACGCGCACGACTGCGGGGAGGCGGAGTGGATCGTGCTCCCGCTGTCCGGCGGCTGCGAGGTCCGCTGCGCGGAGCCGTCCCCTACCCGCCCTTCCCCCGTTCCCCGGGGCTCCGCCCCGGACCCCGCGCCTCAAACGCCGGCGGGGCTGGAGAATCCGGCCCCCGCGGGGGCGTTCCGGCTACGGGGCCGTGCCTCGGTGTTCGACGGGCCGACCGACTTCGTCTACCTGCCGCGGGACGCCCGCGCCCACCTGACCTCCGCCGCAGGCGGCCGGTTCGCGCTCGTCGGGGCGCGGTGCGAGCGACGGCTCCAGCCCCGCTACGGCCCCGCCGACGCCGTACCCGTCGAGCTGCGCGGCGCCGGCCAGTGCTCGCGCCAGGTGCACAACTTCGCCGCCGCCGGAGCCTTCGACTGCGACCGGCTCATCGCCGTCGAGGTGCTCACCCCCGGCGGGAACTGGTCCTCGTACCCGCCCCACAAGCACGACGAGCACCACCCGGGCGAGGAGTCCCGCCTGGAGGAGATCTACTTCTACGAGATCGCCCCGCACGAGGGCACCCCCGGCGTCGGCTACCAGCGCGTGACGCCCTCGCCCGCCGGGAAGACCGACGTGCTCGCCGAGGTCCGTACGGGTGACGTCGTCCTCATCCCCGACGGCTGGCACGGCCCGTCCATCGCGGCGCCCGGCCACGACATGTACTACCTCAACGTGATGGCCGGCCCGGACCCGGCGCGGGAGTGGCTGATCCGCGACCATCCCGACCACGCGTGGATTCGCCGGACGTGGGCGGGGCAGGAGACCGATCCCAGGCTCCCGCTGAACCGGCCCGCACCCCCCGCCCCCCGTCCCGAGGAGGAGACCCCGTGACCGCCCCGCACAGCGTCCGGCTGACCACCGCCCAGGCGCTCGTACGGTTCCTGAGCCGCCAGTACACCGAGCGCGACGGCCGCAGGCGGCGGCTGATCGCCGCCACCTGGGGGATCTTCGGGCACGGCAACGTCGCCGGGATCGGGCAGGCCCTGCTGGAGAGCGGGCCCGACGCCATGCCCTTCCTCCAGGGGCGCAACGAACAGGCCATGGTGCACGCCGCCGTCGGGTACGCCCGCCAGCGCGGGCGGCTGTCGGCGCACGCCGTGACCACCTCCATCGGGCCCGGCGCGACCAACCTCGTCACCGGGGCCGCCCTCGCCACCGTCAACCGGATCCCCGTGCTCCTGCTGCCCGGGGACACCTTCGCGACCCGGCCCGCCGATCCGGTGCTCCAGCAGCTGGAGGTCCCCTACGCCGGCGACCTCTCCGTCAACGACACCCTGCGGCCCGTCTCGCGGTACTTCGACCGGATCACCCGGCCCGAGGCCCTGGTCCCCGCCGCCCTCCAGGCGATGCGGGTGCTCACCGACCCCGTGCAGACCGGAGCCGTCACCCTCGCGCTGCCGCAGGACGTGCAGGCGGAGGCGTACGACTGGCCCGAGGAGTTCTTCGCGGAGCGGGTGTGGCGCGTGCGCCGCCCCCGGCCCGACACCGCCGAGCTGCGGGCCGCCGCCGAGGCCGTACGGGAGGCCCGCCGGCCCCTGATGATCGTCGGCGGCGGCATCCGGTACAGCGCGGCCGAGGCGGCGCTGAGGGACTTCGCCGAGGCCACCGGGATCCCCGTCGCCGCCACCCAGGCCGGCAAGGGCGCCCTGCGCCACGACCACCCGGCCGAGGTCGGCGCCGTCGGGCACACCGGCACCGCCACCGCCGACGACCTGGCCCGCGCCGCCGACCTGGTCATCGCGGCCGGGACCCGGCTGACCGACTTCACCACCGCCTCCTCGACCCTCTTCCAGGACCCGGGCGTCCGCTTCCTCGGCCTCAACCTCGACCCGTACGACGCCCACAAGCAGGCCGCCCTCCCGCTCGTCGCGGACGCCCGCGAGGGCCTGGACGCCCTGCGCGCGGAGCTGGCCGGCCACCGCGTGGACCCCGCGTACGAGCGGACGTACCGGAGGGCGAAGGTCTACTGGGAGGCCCTGGTCGACCAGGCCTTCCACGCCTCCGACGAGGACGCCGTCCCCACCCAGGCCCAGGTGCTCGGCGCCCTGGACGCCGTCGTCGACGACACCGACGTGCTCGTCAACGCGGCCGGTTCGCTCCCGGGCGACCTGCACCGCCTGTGGCGGGCCCGGTCCGCGGACCAGTACCACGTCGAGTACGGGTACTCCTGCATGGGCTACGAGATCCCGGGCGCCCTCGGGGTGGCCCTGGCCGCCCCGGACCGGCCGGTGTGGGCGCTCGTCGGCGACGGCTCGTACCTGATGAACCCCACCGAGCTGGTCACCGCCGTCCAGGAGGGCGTCCCGCTCAAGGTGGTCGTCCTCGACAACCACGGCTACGCCTCCATCGGCGGCCTCTCGGGCGCGGTCGGCGGCGAGGGCTTCGGCACGGCGTACCGGTTCAGGGGGCCGGACGGCGGATACACCGGGGACCCCCTTCCGGTGGACCTCGCGGCCAACGCGGCCTCCCTCGGCATGGCCGTGATCCGCACCCGCACCATCGGTGACCTGCGAAAAGCCCTGGCCGAGGCGCGTGGGTCCGACCGTCCCACATGTGTCTACGCACAGACCCGAACACCCGACACTGTGTCGGGCCCACCCCCGGCACAGGCGTGGTGGGATGTTCCCGTGGCCGAGACCGCGACCCGTGGGTCGGCGGCCCAGGCCCGCGAAGAGTACGACCGGCAAGCCGCACAGCGACGTCGCCATCTGTGAAGGAGCAAGCATGAAGACCGTCAACCACTGGATCGGTGGCAAGACCGTCGAGGGCGCGTCGGGCAACTACGGCCCGGTCACCGACCCGGCCACCGGCGAGGTCACCACGCAGGTCGCCCTCGCCTCCGCCGAGGAGGTCGACGCCGCGGTGCGCGTCGCCAAGGAGGCCTTCCTCTCCTGGGGCCAGTCCTCGCTGGCCGCCCGCACCAAGGTGCTGTTCGCCTACCGCGCCCTGCTGGACGCCAACCGCGACGCGATCGCCGAGCTGATCACCGCCGAGCACGGCAAGGTCCACTCCGACGCCCTGGGCGAGGTCGCGCGCGGACTGGAGATCGTCGAGCTGGCCTGCGGGATCACCACGCAGCTCAAGGGCGAGCTGTCCACGTCCGTGTCCAACCGCGTGGACGTGTCCTCCATCCGCCAGCCGCTCGGCGTGGTCGCGGGCATCACCCCGTTCAACTTCCCGGCCATGGTGCCGATGTGGATGTTCCCGCTGGCCGTCGCCTGCGGCAACGCCTTCATCCTCAAGCCGAGCGAGAAGGACCCCTCGGCCGCGAACAAGCTGGCCGAGCTGGCCACCGAGGCCGGCCTGCCGGCGGGCGTGCTGAACGTCGTCCACGGTGACAAGGTCGCCGTCGACGCCCTGCTCTCGCACCCCGACGTCGCCGCCGTCTCCTTCGTCGGCTCCACGCCGATCGCCCGCCACATCCACACCACCGCCTCCGCCAACGGCAAGCGCGTCCAGGCCCTGGGCGGCGCCAAGAACCACATGCTGGTGCTGCCGGACGCCGACCTGGACGCCGCGGCCGACGCGGCCGTCTCCGCCGCCTACGGCTCCGCCGGCGAGCGCTGCATGGCCATCTCGGCGGTCGTCGCGGTCGGCGCCATCGGCGACGCCCTCGTGGAGAAGATCCGCGAGCGCGCCGAGAAGATCAAGATCGGCCCCGGCAACGACCCGGCGTCCGAGATGGGCCCGCTGATCACCGCCGCCCACCGCGACAAGGTCGCCTCGTACGTCAAGGGCGCCGCCGACCAGGGCGCGGAGGTCGTCCTCGACGGCACCGGCTACACGGTCGAGGGCCACGAGAACGGCCACTGGATCGGCCTGTCCCTCCTGGACCACGTCAAGACCGACTCCGACGCCTACCGCGACGAGATCTTCGGCCCCGTGCTGTGCGTGCTGCGCGCCGAGACCTACGAGGAGGGCGTGGCGCTCATCAACGCCTCGCCGTTCGGCAACGGCACCGCGATCTTCACCCGCGACGGCGGCGCGGCCCGCCGCTTCCAGCTGGAGATCGAGGCCGGCATGGTCGGCGTCAACGTGCCGATCCCGGTGCCGGTGGGCTACCACTCCTTCGGTGGCTGGAAGGACTCGCTCTTCGGCGACCACCACATCTACGGCAACGACGGCATCCACTTCTACACGCGCGGCAAGGTCGTCACCACCCGCTGGCCCGACCCGTCCGAGGGCCACACGGGCGTCGACCTCGGCTTCCCCCGCAACCACTGACGCACCCCCCGTACGCAGCCCCCGTACCGCGGGAACCCCCGGCCAACCCTCACCGGCCGGGGGTTCCCGCCGTCTGCGGTCAGAGGCGGGACCAGACGTCCGCCGCCGCCGTCGCCGACCACACGGCGTCGCCGTGGCCGTAGCCGGGGACGACGGCGAAGCGGACCCGGTCGTTGCCCGCCGCCCGGACCAGCTCCGCGCCGCCCGGTTCGTCGCCGCGGCCCAGCTCGGTGTTGACCCAGACCACCTCCGCGCGGATCCGCTCCCAGTCGATCCGGTACGTCTTCCCGTCGCCCGCCCAGACCGCCGCGAGGTCGCGCATCAGGGCCGTCGGCACCAGCCCGCTGCCCAGCGCGGAGGTGGCCGCGTGCCAGGTCTCCAGGGTGGTGTGCGCCAGGGAGAAGCGGTCCTCGGCCGGGGTCGCGCCGAAGGCGTAGCCGCCCGCTGCGTGGCCCCGGCGGTAGATCCACCGGGCCGGGCCCGGCAGGTCGGCGGTGCGGACCAGCGCGAAGTGGGCCAGGCCGGTGTGGGTGAAGCGCTGCTCCGGGTCCGGGGGCCAGGGCACGTCGGAGCGGCCCGAGGGGTCGGACACCGCGCGGGCCACCAGCGCCGCCAGGCCGGGGTCGGCGGCGTGGACACCCCGCGCGAGCTGCTCCTCGTACCCGTCCCGCAGCTCGGCCGCCCGCAGCGCCGCCTCCCCGGCGCAGGGGCCGGTGGTGTCCAGGACGAGCACCCGGCGCAGCCGCTCGCAGGGGTCGTGGGAGGCCGCGTCGAGGGCGAGGGCGGCGCCGGCCGAGTGGCCGGCGTACGTGTAGGGCAGGCCCAGGACGGAGTCCAGCGCGGCCACCACCCCGGCCAGGTCCCGGCGGTGGGCGGCGAGGCCGAGGTCGGCCGGCAGGGCTTCGGCGCTCGTGGCGGCGTCCTCGCGCGGGGTGACCCCGACGACCAGCAGGCCCCGGCCGAGCAGGTGCCCGGCCAGGCTCCCGCCGCCGCCGGAGGTGAAGAAGGCGGAGGCGAAGTTCAGGCCGCCGCCGGGCAGCAGGTACGCGATCCCCCGCGGGGGCCGCACCGCGTCCGCGAGGACGTCCACCGTCAGCGGGGCCGGGCCGCCGTCCTCGACCGGCAGCGTCAGCCGTATCCAGCCGTCCCCGGGCAGGTAGGCGGCGGTCCCGCTGCTCAGGGCGCGCTCGACGCGGGTCAGCAGGCCCACCCCCGCGAGGGCGGGCTCCGGCTCGCGGCGCTGTTCTTCCATCGGTCATGCCTCCCCGTCGCGGTGATGGCCGAATGCCGTCACCCCCCGGGGACACCCTCGCCGGTCAGCGGGCCCGCGCCAAGTCCGGGACGGGTTCCGCTTCCTGCGGGGCCGCCCGGCGGCGCCGCCGCAGCACCAGGACGGCGATACCCGCCCCCACCAGCACCAGGAGCACGCCCAGCGCGGGCCAGGGGACGGCGAGGAAGGCCGTGCCCGCCTCGGAGCTGACGTCGGGATAGGCGGGGGCGCTCACCGCGACCTTGACGTCCACCCGGTCCAACTGGGGCGAATCCGGCCACGGTTCGGTCAGCACGATCCGCTGGCCGGGCAGCAGCGCGGGCTGGGGGGTGCGGGCGGGCCGGTCCAGCACCCGGCGCCCGAACAGACCCCGCGCGGAGAGCGCCACCTTCGGCTCGACCACCACGTTGCCCCGGTTGACCAGGGTGTAGGTGATGGTGGCCCGGGCGTCCTTGGTCCAGGGCAGCAGCGGGGCACCCCGGCTGACCCGTACGTCCTCCACGCTCAGCGCCGGGGTCAGCGGCCCCGGCACCCTCAGGTACAGCCGGGCGCCCACCTGGCGCTTCACCCCGACCTGGACCTTGCCCTCCCGCTGGATCCCCTCGATCTCCGTGTTCTGCGCGACGATCCCGCCCACGTGGTCGCCCGGGGAGGCGTCCTGGGGGACCCTGACGGTGAACGGGACGTCCTTGCGGCCCTTGGGCGGGACGGTGACGGTGCCCGCCGCCTCGGGCCCCAGCGCGATCCAGGTCCCCACGTCCCGCGGCTTCGCCTCGGCGGGCAGGAGGGCGAAGGCGCCGCCCGAGGGGGTGTTCACCGCGTCGGTGGCGAAGACCCGGAAGGTCAGCTCCCGGTCGGAGGAGTTCAGGATCGTCACGCTGTCGGCGACGGAGGCCCCGGCCGGGCCCTGGTGGAAGAAGTACGCCCGGTCGGTCATCGCCGCACCGGCCGGCGGGGTCGGGAACACCCCCCAGGTGCCGTTGTCCGCGGCCGCGGCGGGGCGGGCGGGGAGCAGCAGCAGCCCGCACAGCCCGAGGAGGAGGGTGCGGAGGACGGTCGTGCGCAGGCGCATGGGCGGTCTTCTCCAGGGGTGCGGCGGGAGAGCGGTGAGGGGTGGTGCGGCGCCCGGGCGCCGTGTCCGCGCCCGGGGAGCTGACTTCGAGGACGTACTCGTCCTCGCCCATCACGTCGGACGCGTCGAGCGCGTCCGAGGCCTCACGGCTCAGCTCGG
>NZ_JBFBGN010000076.1:0-34066 GCF_040684675.1 Streptomyces sp. NPDC089915
GTCGGGGGCTGCCCGGTGCGGGGCGGGGACCGGCTGCTGCTGGTGGCCCGGCACGCGGCGGGGCCGACCGGCGTACTGCTGGATCAGGCCTCGACGACGCCCGAAGCGGCGATCTCGATCTTGGCGCGGGTGGCGCCGGAGGGGGAGCCCAGGGCCTCGACCTTGTCGACGACGTCGGTGCCCTCGACGACCTTGCCGAAGACGACGTGCTTGCCGTCGAGCCACGGGGTCAGGACCGTGGTGATGAAGAACTGCGAGCCGTTGGTGTTGCGGCCGGCGTTCGCCATCGACAGCAGGTACTTGCTGTCGTGCTTCAGGTCGAAGTTCTCGTCCGCGAACTTCTCGCCGTAGATGCTCTTGCCACCGGTGCCGTTGTGGTTGGTGAAGTCACCGCCCTGCAGCATGAACTGCGGGATGACGCGGTGGAAGCCGGAGCCGGCGTAGCCGAAGCCGTTCTGGCCGGTGGCCAGCTCGCGGAAGTTCTGGGCGGTCTTCGGGACGACCTTGTCGAACAGCTCGAAGACGATGCGGCCGGCGGGGGCACCGTCGATGGTGATGTCGAAGAATACGTTGCTCATGGGTCCCATCCTGTCACTCCCGGTGCGGAACGCGACCCGGCGGGGCCCTGGAGCGCCCCGGCACACCGCCCATCCGGGGCTTTCCGGGCATGTTCGACGTGCGTTCGGGAGGGGCCGGGACGCCGTGCGCCCCGGCCCCTCCCGGTCAGCCTCCGGTACGGGTGCCCGTGCCCTTGGCGGCGTCCAGCGCGTACACGCAGCGGTCCTTGCTGCACGCGTACACCACGCCCGCCTCCGCCACCGGAGCACCGGTGATCTCGCCGCCCGTGGCCAGCTTCCAGCGGAGCTGCCCGCCCGCCGCGTCCAGGGTGTACAGGCAGTGGTCGGCCGAGCCGAAGTGGACCCGGCCGTCCGCGACCACCGGCGGGCCGGTGATCTCCCCGCCGGCCGCGAACCGCCACTTCGGGGTGCCGGTGACCGCGTCCAGCGTGTACAGGGCGCTGCCCGCGCCCAGGTGCACGTTGCCGCCCGCCACCAGCACCGGGTCCGCGGCCGGGCGCGGCTCGGTGGCGATGCGCCAGCGGTCCTTGCCGGTGGCGGCGTCCAGGGCGTAGACGGTCCCCAGGTAGTCGGCCAGGTACACGCCGCCGCCCGTGACGGCCGGGCCCGGCGCGAACGCGGGCGGGGCCAGGAAGACGGCGGGCGCCTCGAAGTGCCAGCGGACCCGGCCCGAGGCCCGGTCGACGGACAGCACCCGGGTGCCGGCGGCCACGTACACGTTGCCGTCGGGGGCCGGGGTGACGCGGACCGGGACGTTGCCGCAGGAGGCCGCGTCCCCGACCGGGTAGGACCAGGCCTCCAGGCCCGAGCGGGCGTCGAGGGCGCGCAGCCGGGCGTCCTGCCAGACGTAGACCGTGCCGTCGTGGAGGACGGGGGCCGCCTCCGGGGTCTCGAAGTCGGACTGGGCGCCGCTCAGCTCCCACAGCCGCTGCCCGTTCGAGGCCTCCCAGCCCTGGACCCCGCCGCCGCGCGTGGCGGTGATGACGGTGCCCCGCTCGGCGCGCAGGGCGTACACCCAGGCGTCGGCGTTCAGCCGCCACCGCTCGGAGCCGTCCTCGGCGTCGAGGGCGAAGAGGGAGGGGCCGTCGGAGGCGTGGATGCGGCCGTCGGCGACCGCCATGGACCAGGCGACGTCCCGCGTCTTGAACTGGCGCCGGCCGCTGCCGACGTCCAGGGCGTGCACCTCGAAGGAGGTGACGTACAGCAGGTCGCCCGCGACGGTCGGGGTGCCCCACACCTCGTTCGACATGCGGAAGCGCCACGGCCGCCAGCGGCCGCTGTCCGGCGCCGGACCGGGCGCCGGTACGGCCGGGGCCGCCACGCCGGCGGCGGCCGACGGGGTCCCGGCCGGCGGGCGCACCCAGCCGGTCGCCGAGTCCGTGGCGGCGAGCCCGGCCGGGGCCGAGGCCGTCGCCCGCGGGCCGGGCCCGATGGGCACCGGGGAGCCGCCCAGGCGCACCGGGGCGCCCGGCAGCGAGGAGACCGGCGACATCGGCGGCCGGTCCGGGCGCGGCGGCAGCGCCTGCCCGGTCCGCGGGTCGGTGAAGGGGTCGGCGGTGCCGCGCGCGGGCCGGCGGTGCGTGGCCGGCCCCGAGAGCGGCGGCGCGGCGTCGTGGCCGGAGGGGCCGGACTGGCCGGACAGGCCGGGCGCGTGCCCGCGGGCGGGCGCGGGGCCCCCGTGCGGGGCCTGCGAGGGGCCGCCGGGCGAGGGCACGCCGGGGACGGGCGTACGGTTGCCCGCGCGCCGGGCCTCGATCATCGCCACGGCCCGCGCCGGGAGCCACGCCGAGGCGGTCCCGCTGTCGTCACCGCCGTCGAAGAGGTGCGGGGCGAGCTGCGCCTGGAGGTCGGCGGGGGTCGGGCGCTGGGTGGCGTCCATCTGCATGCAGGAGTCGATCAGCGGCCGCAGCTCGTCCGGCAGCCCGTCGAGGTTGGGGCCCTCGCGCAGCAGCATGAACACCGTCTCGACCGGGTTCGCCCCGTGGTACGGCGGGTGCCCGGTCGCGGCGAAGACCAGGGTGGAGCCGAGCGAGAACACGTCGCTGGCGCCCTTGACGCTGCGCGAGTCCTTCGCCTGCTCCGGCGACATGTAGGCGGGGGTGCCGACGGCCACGTTCGTCATGGTCAGCCGCGTGTTGGACACGCCGCTGGCGATGCCGAAGTCGATCACGCGCGGCCCGTCCTCGACGACCAGCACGTTCGACGGCTTCAGGTCGCGGTGGACCAGGCCCGCCCCGTGGATGGACTGCAGCGCCTCGGCGATGCCGGCCGCCAGCCACCGCACGGCCTGCACGGGCATCGGCCCGCACTCGTTGACGATCTCCTCCAGCGAGGGCGCCGGCACGTACGCGGTCGCCAGCCAGGGCACCGCCGCGCGCGGATCGGCGTCGACCACGGCCGCGGTGTAGAAACCGGACACCGCGCGCGCCGCCTCCACCTCGCGGGTGAACCGCACGCGGAACAGCTGGTCCTCGGCGAGCTCGGTGCGCACCGTCTTGATCGCGACCCGCCTGCCGGACGCCGACCGCGCGAGATAGACCAGCCCCATGCCGCCGGCGCCGAGCCGTCCCAGCACCTCGAAGGGGCCGATCCGTCTCGGGTCGTGCTGCGTCAGCTGCTCCACCACTCGCCTCCACACCTCCCCGTACGGGCCCTCTGCCCGGGCCCGCGCTCTCACGGCGCGTCCGCCAGCGCGCACCGGCACGGCGGACGGCCGCCCGGCGTCCCGTGCGGCTGCTCCGGCGGAACGGCGCCCCGTCCCGCCGCGTGCGGCGTCCGACTCCGGGCCCGTGGCCAGGAGTCGCGCAATCACGATTCTGTCAGGCCCGCGCCTGGTCCGGCCCCGGCTCCCGCCTTCGGCTTCACGCGCCGCCCGTCAGCCCGTCTCGGAGAGGATCCCGAACACGGCCCCCTGGTTGTCGGCGACGACGGCGATCCGGCCGTAGGGCGTGTCGAACGGGTCGGCCGTGACGCGCCCGCCGAGGCGCTGGACGGTCGCGACGGCCCGGTCGCAGTCGGGGACGGCGAAGTAGGCGAGGAAGTGCGCGGGCATGATCTCCGGGAAGGCGTCGGTGATCAGCGTGCGGCCCAGGACGGCGGTCTCGGAGCCGGGAGCGGTGCCCGGCGGGGACCACACGCGGTAGGCGATGCCGGTCTCCGGGTCGTCCTGGTCCTCGGGGACGTAGCCGAAGACCTTGGCGTAGAAGGCGTCGACGGCGTCCCGGGCGCGGGTGTAGACCTCGGACCAGCAGTACGTGTTCGGCTCGTCCTGGGCCTCGAAGCCGTGGTGGGTGCCGGGCTGCCACAGCCCGAAGACGGCTCCGCCGGGGTCCGCGGCGAGGGCGGCGGTGCCGTAGGGGCCGACGGGCTGGGGGTCCATGACGAGCCGGCCGCCCGCGGCGCGGATCCGCTGGGCGCAGGCGTAGGCGTCGGTGGTGTACAGGTAGACGCCCCAGACGGTGGGCATGCGGCCGTCGGGCTTGGGGGCGAGGGCGGCGACGTTGCGGCCGCGGCTGTAGGCCTGGGTGTAGCCGCCGTACTCGGGGCCCGCGCCGCCGCTGAAGGTCCACCCGAAGAGCTCACCGTAGAAGCGCTTGCCGGCCTCGACGTCGGGGAGCGAGGCGTCGACCCAGCAGGGGGAGCCTTCCGCGAATGCGACCATGGGGAGGTTCCTTCCGGTTCCGCTGGGTCCGTCCCTGATGGACATGGTCCGCCCGGAATCTTGTCCACACCCTGTTGATAAGACTATTCGGGGGATACGGGGTGGTGCGCGGCGGTACGGGGCCTCGCGGGCCGGGACGCGGCCCGGCCCCCGCCCCCGCCCTGGCCCCGCCCCGCCCCCGGCCCGCAATTCGGCCGAAATCCGCCGCCGCAGGGCACCCCGCGACCGCTCCCCGGCTGGTCGGCGGGCCCGTAACCCCATTTGCAGGCGGCCGAATAGCGCGCCGGAGCCCCCTCGGTAAGCTGACGGCATGACAGGACAAGTACGCACCGTCGACGGGCGTGTCGCCGGCCGGCGCGGCCAGGCGACGCGGCAGAAGCTGCTCGACTGCCTCAGCGAGATGCTCAGCTCCTCGCCGTACCGCGACGTCAAGGTGATCGACGTCGCGCGCAAGGCCGGTACCAGCCCCGCCACCTTCTACCAGTACTTCCCGGACGTCGAAGGTGCCGTCCTGGAGATCGCCGAGGAAATGGCCACGGAGGGCGCCCAGTTGACGGCGCTCGTCGAAGGCCGCAACTGGGTCGGCAAGGCCGGCTGGGCGGCGGCCGAGGAACTCGTCGAGGGATTCCTGGACTTCTGGCGCCGCAACGACGCCATCCTGCGCGTGGTCGACCTGGGCGCGGCCGAGGGCGACAAGCGGTTCTACAAGATCCGCATGAAGATCCTGAACTCCGTCACCAACTCCCTTACGGAGTCGATGAAGGAGCTCCAGGCCAAGGGCAAGGTCGACAAGGAACTCAGCCCGGCGGCGATGGCCGGCTCCCTGGTCGCGATGCTGGCCGCGGTCGCCTCGCACCAGAAGGGCTTCCAGACCTGGGGCGTCAAGCAGGCGGAACTCAAGCCGAACCTGGCGCTGCTCGTGCACCTGGGCGTCACCGGCAAGAAGCCGACCAGGTGACGGCGGACCCCTCCGAGGGGTCCGCCGGCTCGGCCCGTACGTCCGTGACGTCCGTGACGTCTGTGGCGTCTCTGGCGTCTGTCGTCCGCGTCTGCCGCGTTGGCCGTGACGTCTGCGATCAGCGTCGCTCCAGACGGAACAGCCTGATCTCGCGCTCGATGCGCGCCTGGTACGTCGCGTACGGCGGCCAGAACTTGAGTACCGCCCGCCACGCCTCGGCCCGTTCGACCCCCTCCAGCAGGCGGGCCCGTACGGCGATGTCCCGCCCCTGCCAGTTCACGTCCGCTTCCGGGTTCTTGAGCAGGTTCCCGGTCCAGGCCGGGTGGCCGGGGCGGCCGAAGTTGGAGCCGATCAGCAGCCAGCTCGCGCCCCCCTCCTCCGGCATGCACGCGAGCGGGGTGGTGCGCGGCTCGCCGCTCTTCGCCCCCCGGGCCGTGAGGATCACCCCGGGCAGCATCCGGGCGCTGAGCAGCACCTTCCCGCCGGTCAGGCGGTGCACCGCCCTGTCCATGGCGGGGATGAAGTGCGGGGCGATCCGGGCGAAGAGGAGGGTCGAGGAGACCTTCTGCATGAGCTTGACGGGGAGGGTCGCGCCGGGAGCCATCAGACGGCCGCCTTCCGGGGAGTCGCGGACGGGTCGGGGGTGGGCGGTTCCGGGGTGAGCGGCTCGGGCCGGGCGTGCTCGGCGGGTGCGGCGGGCTCGGCGGGGTCGGCGGGCTTGGTGAAGAGGCCGGCCCGGTGCGCGGCGTGTGCGCGGAGCCGGTGGACCGGGCCGAAGAGCAGCTCGTCGGCGGCCGCCCGCTTGAAGTAGAGGTGGGCGTCGTGCTCCCAGGTGAAGCCGATGCCGCCGTGCAGCTGGATGGCCTCTCCCGCGGTGACCCGCAGCGCCTCCAGGGCCTGCGCGAGGGCGAGCGCGCCCTGCTCCCGGTCCCAGGCCGCGTAGTAGACGGCGGAGCGGGCCGCCTGGACCTGGACGTAGAGGTCGGCGAGGCGGTGCTTGACCGCCTGGAAGGAGCCGACGGGCCGGCCGAACTGCTCGCGCCGGCCCACGTAGTCCACCGTCCGCGCCAGCGCCTGCCCGGCCGCGCCGACCGCCTCGGCGGCGATGACGGTGGCGGCCAGGAGACCGGTCGCGGCCAGGGCGGCGAGGGGGTCGGCGGCGCCCTGGCCCCGGGCGTCCTCGCCGAGCAACTCGGCTTCCACGTCCCGTAGTTCGATGCGGCCCTGCGGCCGGGTCTCGTCGAGGACGGCCTGCCGGGCCCGTACGAGGCCGGGCGCGTCCCCCCGCACGAGGAACAGCAGGGTCCGGGCCCGGGCGAAGCCGCCGGTGTGCGCGGCGACCAGCAGCAGGCCGGCACTGTGCCCGTCGAGGACCTGGGCGACCTCCCCGTAGAGCCGCCAGCCGCCCGTACCGGCGTCGGCGCGCGCCTGCACCCCGCCCGCGCGGCCCCCGCCGGCCCAGTCGCCGGGGGTGTTGTCGCCGGTCAGCGCGAGGGCGGTGGCCAGGGCGGGGCCGGGGACGGCGAGCGCGGCGGTCAGCTCCCCGGCGGCCAGCGCGGGCAGCAGCGCCGAGCGCTGGGCGTCGGTACCGAGGGCGCCGATCAGCGGGACGGCGAGGGCGGCGGTGGCCAGCAGCGGAGAAGGCAGCAGCGCGCGCCCGGTCTCCTCGCAGGCCAGCGCCAGGTCCGAGGGGGCGCAGCCGACGCCGCCGTACTCCTCGGCGATGGCGATGCCGGGCAGGCCGAGCTGCCGGGAGAGCTGCTGCCACAGCTCGCGGTCGTGTCCGGCGTCGGTCCGGACGGCGGTCTTGACCTCGTCCGGGCCGCAGTGTTTGCCGAGGATCTCGCGCAGGGTACGGCGCATCTCGTCCTGTTCCGCGGTGAAGGCGGCATCCATCGTCGGGGCTCCCTCCCGTATCTGACGGGGCGTCATGTTAGGGCGGCGGGGGCGAGAAGCACAGGGTGCGGGGGGCGGGGTTTCCGGGGTCCGGGGGGCGGGGGCCCGGGGGCGGGGGCTCGGGGATTTCGGGGCTGGGTTCGGGGACTTCGACGGCGGGCGCGGGGTTACATCTGACAGTGCGTCAGATGTACCGTCCTCCCATGCCTGGACCCCTGTCTGTACCGCCCGAGCCCCCCTCCTCACCCCGCCGCCGGGTCGCGGTGGTCGGCGTCGCCCTCTCGGACTGCGGCCGGGTCGACGGCCCGACCCCCTACGCCCTGCACGCGCAGGCCGCCCGGCGGGCGCTCGCCGACTCCGGCCTGGACCGCTCCGTCATCGACGGCTTCGCCTCGGCCGGCCTCGGCGTCCTCGCCCCGGTGGAGGTGGCCGAGTACCTGGGGCTCCGGCCCACCTGGGTCGACTCCACCTCCGTCGGCGGCTCCACCTGGGAGGTCATGGCCGCCCACGCCGCCGACGCCATCGCCGCCGGCCACGCCAACGCCGTCCTGCTGGTCTACGGCTCCACGGCCCGCGCCGACATCAAGGCCCGGCGGCGCACGTCGAACCTGTCCTTCGGGTCCCGGGGACCGCTCCAGTTCGAGGTGCCGTACGGGCACACGCTGGTCGCCAAGTACGCGATGGCCGCGCGCAGGCACATGCACGAGTACGGGACGACCCTGGAACAGCTCGCCTCCGTCGCCGTCCAGGCCCGGGCCAATGCCGCCGCCAACCCGGACGCCATGTTCCGCGACCCGATCACGGTCGAGGACGTCCTCACGTCCGACCCGATCGCCGACCCCTTCACCAAGCTGCACTGCTGCATCCGCTCGGACGGCGGCTGCGCGGTGCTCCTCGCGGCGGAGGACTACGTCCCGGACAGCGCCAAGGCCCCGGTCTGGGTCCTGGGCACGGGCACCGCCGTCTCCCACACCACGATGTCGGAGTGGGAGGACTTCACCGTCTCCCCCGCCGCCGTCTCGGGCCGCCGGGCCTTCGCCGCCGCCGGCCTCACCCCGGCGGACGTGGACCTCGCCGAGATCTACGACGCCTTCACATACATGACCCTGGTGACGCTGGAGGACCTCGGCTTCTGCGCCAAGGGCGAGGGCGGCGCCTTCGTGGAGAAGGGCCGCCTGCTGCGGGACGGCGAACTCCCGGTCAACACGGACGGCGGCGGCCTCTCCGCCTGCCACCCGGGCATGCGCGGCCTGTTCCTCCTGGTCGAGGCCGTCCGCCAACTCCGCGGCGAGGCGGGCCCGGCCCGCCAGGTCACCAAACGCGGCGGCACCGGCCTCCCGGAGGTGGCCCTGGCCTCGGGCACCGGGGGCTGGTTCTGCTCATCCGGGACGGTGCTGCTGGGGCGGGGGTGAGGGGGCGCTCGCGGTGCGGGCCCGCCATCTCCCCCGCGAGGGGCCGGGGGCCGGCCGGTGGCTGCCCGCCCGCCTCCCCGGGTGCGGGGCGGTGGGCGGGGGCGGTCGCCCGCCGGGCGGCATCGATCAGCGGGCCGGGGCCGGGGGCTGTCGGGGTCTGAGCCGGGCGGTCTCAGGGAGGGCCGGGGGCTTCCCGTCAGTCCCACTGTCCTTCCGCGTCGGGCCGGTCGGTCAAGGGCGCTCCCTCCGGTCGCGTCGCTTCGCGATGGCCTTCGGCCACCCTTGACAGCCCGACCCGCCCCGGAAAGACAAGGACTGCCGGGAACCCCCCGAAGGAACGGGACGGACGTTCCTTGGACCTGCGGCGGGATCAGCGATCAGCCGGGTGGGGCGGGGGCCGCCTCGCCGGGCATCCGGGCCGACATGGCCGGCAAGCGGGACCGACGGACGCGTCAGATCGCTACACGCTTCGCCCGTCTCGGCGGCTTCGGTCCGTCTGGGGCTGGTCATAGGCAGGCTGGACGTTGGTGACGGCGGTCGTGAACTCACGGCCCGACGCATTCCGGATGTACGCCAGTTCCATCCAGCGCTCGTAGACGTCTGAGTCCGAGACGTTCTCGTTGATCACGGCCATCAGCATGCCCTCGACACCGGAAGCGATGTCGCGGACATATCGGCCGAGTAGGCGGTGCGGGACGTACTCGTACTGGTCATTCATGTGGCGGCTCCTCGAAGGAATCAAGAAAGCGCTCCCAGCCGGCCAACGCCCGGTCGAGCAAGTCCGGGGTTGGGGCCCTCACCATCGCCCTGCTCAACGAGGTTTCCTCGTCTGTCGGGTGGGTAATGCGGAGCATGCCGCTCGACGATGCCCGTAGCGGTGGATGGGCGACCCCACTCGACCGTGGTGATTTCCGCATGACGACTCCGATCTCTCTGCATGCCGAGGACCGATGGGGGAGGATCGACTTGGTACTCGGTCTTCTGCGAAAAAGTAGCCACGGCGCCTCTCGGCACCCCGGAAAACCCTTCCGGGGTCCGCCCGGACAATGAGGTGATGCTCAGGACATGCGAGGGATGACAGCGAACCTGACCATCGGCGAACGCGTCGCCTGGTACCGCCGCCGCCGTGGCCTTTCCCAAGAGGTCTTGGCCGGCCTTGTCGGACGCACCGCTGACTGGCTGAGCAAGGCAGAGAACAACCGGATCGAACTGGACCGGCTCTCGGTGATCACCTCACTCGCCGAAGCCCTCGACGTCTCTCTTGGGGATCTACTCGCCGAGCCGAACCTCATGGAATGGTCAGCCGACAGCGGCCATCGCACTGTCCCGGCGTTGCGCGCGGCACTCATGGACTACACCCAGCTCACGCCCTTGCTGGGGTGTGCGCCGAGTGACGAACCACCTGCTCTTCAGGACCTTCGGATGCACGTGGCCGAAGTCCTCGGCGCCTACCAGGCATCCCGTTACGGCTTGGCCACTCGGCGTCTCCCGCTCCTCCTCTCCGGTGCCCACGCCGCATCCCGCGCCTACTCGGGGCGCAAGGGGGAAGAAGCCCACGCTCTGCTCGCCCTGGCCTATCACGGGGCAGCCATGGTGCTGGGCAAGGTCGGCGAGTCCGAGCTGGCATGGATCGCCGCCGACCGTGGCCTGGCGGCTGCGCAGCACAGCGGGCGAAGTGAGGTAACTGGTTCGCTCTTCCGTGCCGTTACCCACTGTCTCCTCGCCACAGGGCGCTTCACAGCGGCGATCCAACTCGTCCACGACGCATCCGGCGTCGTGCGGCGTGAACTGGACAACGCCGACGGCGAATGCATCTCCGTATGCGGGTCGCTCTTTCTCGCCGGAGCCATGGCTGCCGCGAGGGCAGAGGACCGAGCAACCGCACATGCCTTACTTCAGCAAGCCGACGAGAACGCCCACCGACTCGGAGGCGACGCCAACCACATGTGGACAGCCTTCGGCCCCACCAACGTGGCGATACATCGCGTGGCTGTAGCGGGGGAGCTCGGCGATATCCAAATCGCTGCGGATCTCGGCCCGAGAATCGACACCAGCGGCATGCCGGTGGAGCGGCGTGCGCGGCATGGCATCGAAGTCGCGCGGGCGCTGAGCGCCCGGAACCGAACCGACGAGGCCTTGGCAGTCCTGTTGGAGGCCGAGCAGCTCGCCCCCGAACAGGTACGACACCACTACCTGAGCCGAGCGCTGGTCATCGGCTGGGTACGCGGCACTCGAGGCCGACCGGCCCATCCTGTGGTCGGCCTGGCCCGCAGGCTCCGCATCGTTGCCGGGGGCTAGAGTCCGATCCGTGAGCAACAACGAGCACGAAGCGAAGATGGCCCGCCCCCGCATGGCGGCCGGTGCGCTCTTCTTCGACGAAGCCGATCGAATCCTCCTCGTAGAGCCCTCCTACAAGGACTACCGGGACATCCCGGGAGGGTACGTCGAGCACGGCGAATCGCCCCGACAAGCCTGTGTGCGCGAGGTCTTCGAGGAACTGCGCATCCGCCCGAACATCGGCCGTCTCCTCGTCGTCGACTGGGCGCCGACCCCAGGAGAGGGAGACAAGATTCTCTACCTCTTCGACGGTGGCTACCTGAGCGCAGACCTGCGCGGCCGCATCACTCTGCAAGCGGATGAGCTGCACGGATACGGCTTCCACCCCGCCGAGCACGTACCTGACCTCACCATCCCCCGCTTGGCCCACCGGATCGCCGCCGCTGTCCAGGTCCGGACAACCGGCCTGACCGCATACCTGGAGCATGGAGAACCCCCGGAGTCGGCGGGCTGACCCCACGAGGCAAGTCCGTCGCGGATCTGCTGAAAATGGCCCCGGTCAGCGGCCCTGCGATGCTGGGTGGACGAGCGAGAGGGGTGGCGGGATGCGGTGGACGGTGCATGGGGAGCGGGTCGTCTATGAGGACCCCTGGGTGAACCTGTGGTGTGCCGATGTGGAGACCCCCGACGGGAACCGGTTCGAGCACCACGTGGTCAAGCTGCGGAACCTGGCCGTGGCCGCCGTGGTCAACGAGCGGCGCGAGGTGCTGATGATGTGGCGGCACCGGTTCATCACCGACACCTGGGCCTGGGAGCTCCCGATGGGGCTGGTCGAGGACGGGGAGACGCCCGGGGAGGCCGCCGCGCGGGAGGTGCTGGAGGAGACCGGGTGGCGGGCCGGGGAGATGAGGCCCCTCGTGTACGCGGAGCCGGCCGCCGGGATCACCGACTCGCAGCACCATCTGTTCCGGGCCGACGGGGCGGAGTACGCGGGGCCGCCGGTCGAGAGGAACGAGTCGGACCGGATCGAGTGGATCCCGCTGGCCGAGGTCCGGGGCATGATCGACCGCCGCGAGATCGTCAGCAGCGGGACCCTCGTGCCCTTGCTGTACCTGCTGGTCGACGAGGGTGGCCGCCAACGCGGCATTTGACAGAGGGCTTTGACGTCCGAATGGCCGTCCCCCTACGTTCGGGTCCATGGATCTCTTGCGCTATACGGCCTTCAGTACCGACCCGCTCGGCGGGAACCCGGCGGGTGTGGTGTTGGACGCCACCGGTGTGGACGAGGCGACGATGGCCGCCACGGCGGCGGAAGTCGGCTACTCGGAGACGGCGTTCGTCGTGCCCCGGCCTGACGGGGATCTCGACATCCGCTACTTCAGCCCTGAGGTGGAGGTGCCGTTCTGCGGGCACGCCACCATCGCCACCGCCGTCGCCCACGCCCACCGGTACGGGGTGGGCGCCCTGCTGCTGCACACCCAGGCGGGCCCCGTCCCGGTGACCACCTCGACGGGGCCGGACGGGGCGGTGGTCGCCACGCTGGTGAGCGTCGAGCCGCGTACGGCGGACATCGCCGGGGACGACCTGGCGGAGCTGCTGGCCGCACTGCGCTGGTCGGCCGCCGACCTGGACCCGGCGCTGCCTCCCCTGGCGGCGTACGCGGGGGCCTGGCACCCGGTGATCGCGGCGGCCGGCCGGGAGCGGCTGTCGGACCTCGACTACGACATGGCGGCGCTGGGCGCGCTGATGGCGCGCCGGGGCTGGACGACGATCACCCTGGTGTGGCGGGAGTCGCCGACCGTCTTCCACACCCGCAACCCGTTCCCTCCCGGCGGTGTGGTCGAGGACCCGGCGACCGGCGCGGCGTCCGCCGCGCTGGGCGGGTACCTGCGGAGCCTGGGCCTGGTGGAGGTGCCGGCGGTCCTGACCGTCCACCAGGGCGTGGACATGGGCCGGCCGAGCCTGATCACGGTGGGCGTGCCGGCGGAGCCGGGGGCGGGCATCGAGGTGACGGGCACGGCGGTCCCGATCGCCTGAGGGGCCCCTGCGGCCCTACCAGTCCAGCCCCTCCAGCGGGCGGCCGTCTGCCGCTATGCGCAGGTCGTGGTGGGTGTGGTCCAGGTCGATCAGGCGGATGTGGGACGCGTCTCGCCATTCGGCCTGGAGGACGCCCCTCGGGTAGCCGGGAGTGTACGAGGCCACCGGCCAGCGGCGGGCCGTGGGGAAGGTGCCGGTGGTGATGTGGACGCTCCAGGGCGGGTCGCCCAGGCCCGGGCCCCGTTCCACCACCAGGCGGCGGCCCGAGCCGTCCGGGGCGGGGACGTCCCACTCCCGGTCGGGGAAGGGGTCGGCCGCCACCGAGTACGCCGGGACGGCCAGCACCCCGAGCACCGTCGCCCCCACCAGGCCGAGGCCGGCGCCCTTGCGGACCCCCGGGCGGCGGGAGGTGAGCAGGGCGGCCCCGGTGAGGGCGAGGGCGGCCAGTGCGGCGAGGAGCGCGGGGTGGTTCAGCTCGGCCGCGAGGGCCGGGCCGCCGGGCCGGTCGTAGTGGGCGGCGGCGAACGCCGTCAGGGCCGACGCGGCGGCCAGGAGGATCAGCGAACGCCCTGCCGCTCTGGGGATGTCCATGACCGGAACCCTAGGGCCTGTCGTCAGACTCCCGCCGGCCGGTTCGTCCACGTCCAGCCCCGCAGGATCGGGTCCGCGAAGGCCCCCGCCAGGACCGAGTACGCGGTCCCGGCGGGGGTGTTCCGGGGCGGGGTCAGGCGCAGGGACGCGGTGCCGGACGGGTAGGCGGCCTCGTAGTGCCAGCCCGGCGGGAGTAACGAGATCAGCCGGACGGCCGCCAGTTCCGGGGCCGCGCCCTCGGGGCCGCGGCCGTCGGGGGCGACGACGAGGTGGTACGAGGTGGTGCTCATGGCGTACTCCCGGGGGGTCAGCGGGTGCCCGGCCCGAGGAACGGCAGGCCCGGACCAGCATCACCCAGGGCCGACTCGACCGCGAGGAGGACTCCGGCCGTTCCCGTCGCCAGGTCGGCGGACAGGCGCAGGGTGTGGTCGCCGAGGAAGGCCAGGTGGCCGTCGCAGCGCACGGTGTGCCAGCCGAGGGCGTCCAGGTGGCGGGTGACGGCCGCCTCGGTGGCCGGGGTCCCGTCGTGCAGGTGGCGCAGGGCCAGCAGGGCGCCCGCCCGGCCGTGGAAGAGACCGGAGTTGAGCATGAAGGGCGGGGCGGTGACCTCGCGCAGGGCGTCCCGCGCGGCCTGGAACAGCGGGTCGTCCAGGACCCGCGCCGCCTCCTCGACGACCATGCCCAGGCCCGCGCCGCCGAAGGAGAGGAAGGGGACCTTCCACGGGGCGTCGGCGGAGCCGTCGGCCGACTCCGTCCAGCCCGCCTCCGCGAGGTCGTGCCGCAGCGACTCCCCCGCCAGGTGCAGGTACTTGGGGTCGGCGGTGGCCTCGTGGAGGCGGAGCATCAGCAGGGCGCCGCCCGCCGCGCCGCGCATCAGCCCGGGCCGGGGCCGGCCCGCGACCCCGCCGGGGCTCTGGTCGGCCAGCAGGGCCGCGATCCGCGCGGCCTCCTCCGTACGCCCGAAGTGCAGCTGGGTCAGGCCGATCCCGGCGAGGCCGCCGAACAGGCCGTGGTCCACGTCCTCCAGCGGGGCGGCGTCCACCCGGGCCAGTACGGCGGCGGCCTCCTCGGGCCGGCCGAGCCGGTCCAGGGCGTACGCGATCCCGCTCAGCCCGTCGTAGAAGCCGGGCCGCAGGTCGGGGGTGCGGGCGGCGGCGTCCACCAGCCAGGCCACGTGCTCCTCGGCCGGGGCGAAGCCCAGCTCGGACAGGGTCCACAGCACCCCGGCCGCGCCGAAGCCGAAGGAGGCCCCGCCGCCGGGCAGCGCGAACTGCTCGACGTCGCCCGGGAACAGCCGGTCCTCGCGGTGCGGGGTGGCGCTGGCCAGCAGGTCCTCGGCGAGGGTGCGCCGCAGCGCGGGCCAGCTCGCGGCGGTGGGCCGGGTCCACAGGGGCCGCGGGTCGGCCTCGGGGACGTGCCCGGGGTGCGGGTCGGCGCCCAGGTCCCGCCGGACCCGCTCCGCGAAGTCGGCCGGCACCGGGAAGTGGGCGGTGACCAGGTCGATCAGCTGGTCGACCTTGGCCGGGGACCAGGTCGCCATCACCGTCAGCGGTACGAACACGCCTAGCCGGACGCAGCCCAGCGCGTACCGGTCGACGGCGGTGCCGGTGTACCCGGCGGGGGCGCGGAAGCCGGGGGCGCCGATGACCGGCGCGGCCTCGTCCTCGACGGCCGTGGCGGTCTCCAGGTCGATGAAGGAGACGGTGTCGTCGGGGCGGACCATGATGTTGTTGGGGTGGAGGTCGCCGAAGACGACGCCCTTGGCGTGCATGGCGTCGACGCCCGCCTCGACCTGGTCGAGGACCTTCAGCGCCCAGGCCGTGTAGGCCTCGTAGGCGCCTTCGGTGCGGTCGTCGGCGACGAGCGGGTTGCGGCTGAGGAGCTCCCGGGCCAGGGATTTGCCGTCGACGTACTCGCGGGCCAGGAACCAGTGCTCGTGGCCCTTGCGGTAGTCGGTGACCGCGGGGATGCAGTCCAGACCGGCGAGCTTGTCCAGCGCCCAGTGCTCCCGCTCCAGCCGGGCCACGGCGTCGGCGCCCTCCTCGTCGAGGCCGGCCAGCGGGCGGGCCTCCTTGAGCAGGACGGACGCTCCGGTGCGGGTGTCGGTGGCCTCGTAGACCCCGCCGCCGTTGGAGAAGTGCAGGGCCCGGGTCGCCCGGAACGGGAAGTCGCCGAGGGTGGCGGAGTTGCGGGCGGCGAGGGCGCCGGCGAGGCAGTCGGGCAGGGTCACCCAGGACGGCGGCCGGAAGGACGGGCCGCGGACGTCGGGCACCAGGCGGCCCTCGGGGTCCTCGATGCAGTGCACCAGCTCGCCGGTCTCGGAGCGGCCCAGCCGGGAGACGAACCCGCCGTAGCGCACGTACAGCGGGCCGGAGCGCCAGCGCAGGTCGCTGAGGATGGTGGGGCCCCGCTCGCCGTCGAGGAGGTCCCCGAGTCCGGTGAGGATCCGCTCCAGCTGGGCCTCGTCGACCGGGTAGACGGTGAAGAACTTGCCGCTGCTGCCCCGGTCCCCGTACTTGCTGTTGCGCTGCTTGAGGATGGCGGCGCTGCGGATGAACTTGAAGGTGACCCGTTCGGCCACGCAGAAGTCCCAGACCAGGTCCAGGAGCCGGGGCGCGTTGTCGAGGGTGGCCGACACGTGGATCTTCCAGCCCTGGCCGGGCAGCCGGGTGTCCGGCGGGGTCATCAGCAGCCAGTGGGTGTTGTCGGTGCGGGTCCAGCCCTCGGGCAGCGGGCCCGTGACCGCCGGGAAGACGGTGGGGTCGGTGGCGGCGGTGGCCTCGACGTCGTAGAACGGATTGCCGGGCCGGCAGTAGTTCAGGTACCGAAGATCCATCATGCGCTCCGTTCGTGACGGGTGAAGTGGGCCGGGGGGGGAGGGCCGGGACGGGTTACCGGCGCCAGAGCGGGGTGACGTACTTCGCGTACAGCCACTCGCCCAGCGGGAGCCGTCCGAGGTCGACCTGGGCCGCTCCGGCACGGTCGGCCGGGGCCTGGGTGACGGTCAGCGGGTAGGCGGCGACGGGCAGTTCGAGCGGGGTGGACGCCACCGGGAGGAACGCCGACAGGGGCGCGGTGGTGCGGGTGGCGGCCCCGGCGGCGACGGTCGCGGTGCCGGTCTGCTCGCGGGTCATCACCCCGGCCCGGTAGAGCCGCACGGCGGCGTCGGGGCGGATGCCCGACAGGTCGGCGGTGCTCGGCAGGACCAGTTCGATCCGGCCCCGGTCGTCTTGGGCCACGTATCCGGCGGCCACGGTCAGCGGCAGCCGTACGAGGACCAGCGCGGCCCCGGCCGCCGCCGTGAGCAGCACGGCCGCGGCGGCGGTCCGCCACATCGGGGCGCCGGCGGTGCGGCCCTCCTTGGCGAGGCGGGTGAAGCCGAGGCCGATGCGGTAGACGAGGTAGCAGACGGCCATCAGCACGGTGGAGGTGCCGACGGCACCGAGCCGCTGGAGCAGGTCGGACCAGAGGGTCAGGGCGCCGGCGATGACGTAGAGGGGGAAGGCCATGCAGGCCAGGCCGAAGGCGACCGCCCAGGGCCGGCCGGGGAGTTCCCGGGTGTGGCGGCCGCCGAAGAGGACCTTGGCGAGGAAGCGGCGGGCGTCGGTCATGGCCCGGTCGCGCAGGTGCGGCACGTCGAGGTGGCTCATCAGCGCGATGTAGCCGTCGAGCTTCACGAAGGGCAGCAGGTTGACGATGCCGCTGGTGTAGGTGGCGACGGCGAAGACGAGGACGGCGTCGCGCAGGTCCGAGGCGCCGAGGAACAGGGCGGTCAGGGCGGCCGCGCCGGCGATGACGCTCTGCGTGGCGATCCCGGCGAGGGCGACGCGGACGCGCTGTTCCTTGCGGGAGAGGCGCCAGCCGTCGGAGACGTCGCAGAAGAAGGCGGGCGACATGTAGAAGAGCATCACGCCCATCCGGCTGGGCCGGCCGCCGTAGTAGGTGAGGACGGCGCCGTGGCCGACCTCGTGGACGGCGGTGGTGGCCAGGACGCCGATCAGGACGCCGAAGTAGGCGGAGAACGGGAGCGGCCGGCCGAGCGCGGCGTCCACCTCGGGGGCCAGCAGGGCCAGGGCGAGGACCCCGCCGAGGACGAACGCGGCGGCGAGGACGGCGGCGGCGCGGGAGGCCAGCAGGTTGATGACCGGGGTGAGGCGGGCCAGGAGCCGCTCGGGGCGCAGCACGGTGAACTGGAGGGTCATCGGGGGGACGAACCGGAACCAGGTGCTGCGGCGGGGGGCGGGCTTGCCGTCGTCGAGGACCTTGGTCTCGGCGAGCTTGCGCACGGCGGTGTCCACGTGCTGCGCGGTCCACGGTGGGCCGAGGACCTCGGCGAGGCCGGTGTGGTCGAGGGTGCCGTCCATGGCGCGGACCAGGCGGGCCATGTCGCGCTGGACGCGGAAGTGCTGGTGGTGGCCGCGCTGGAGGACCCAGGGGGCACCGGTCTCGGCGGGCTCGTGGATCTCGACGTCGGGGGCGACGCGGGGGCGTTCCAGGAGCGCGGGGTCCCAGTCGGCGGCGGCCGGGCGGGGTGCCGTCTTGGTGGACATGTCTGCATCACGCCTTAGATGACGTCGCGGGAGAGCAGGAGCTTGCGGGCGGTGAGGCCCGCGGCGGCCAGCCAGCCGGCGAGGACCGCGAGCGCGAGCGGTACGGAGAGCAGCTCGGGCTTGCCGTCGAGGTAGACGGAGCTCATCGCGATGGTGGGGAGGTACTTGGCGGCCTTGGGGGCGAGTTCCTGGACACCGGGGTCCACGAGGAGGGTCGTGGCCATGACGGTGACGACGGTGGCGAGCTGGTTGCGGATGATCCAGCCGAGGAGGGCGCCCCAGGGTGCGGCGATCGCGTTGACGGCGAGGACGCCGAGGGCGATGCGGGTGGTGTGGCCGGTCCAGTCGGTGCCGTAGCCGAAGTGGCCGGGCAGCAGGAAGGCGCAGGCGACGGCGAGGCCGATGGCGAGGAGGCCGTTCAGGACGCCGACGGCGGTGGCGACGAGCGCCTTGCCGGACAGCAGCCGCAGCCGGCCGCCGCTGAGGAGGACGGAGCGGGCGATGGCGCCGGAGGTGTACTCGCGGGTGACGAGGATGCCGCCGGCGACGGCGGACATCAGGAAGGTCATCATCCACGCCTGGACGATGTCGTCGGTGACGGCGGCGGCGGTGGTGCGGCCGGCGGCGACGGCCTCGTCGCCCTGGGAGGCGTACCCGAAGCTGGTGAGCAGGGACATGAAGATCCCGGCGGAGGCGAGGATCAGCCAGGTGCGGCCGGTCCAGGCCTTCATCCACTCGCCGGAGATGACGTTACGCATGGACGGGCCTTTCGGTGCGCGGGCCGGTGCCGGCTGCGGCGAGGGCGCCGGGGGCCGGGTCCTCGTCGTCGATCAGGGTGAAGAAGCGGTCTTCGAGGCGTTCGACGCCGTCGAAGGTGAGCTCGGCGAGGGAGCCGGCGAAGCGCAGGGTGCGCTGGACGATCACCACGTCGTCGACGGTCTGCTCGACCTCGGCGAGGAGGTGGCTGGAGACGAGGACGGTGCGGCCCTCGGCGGCGAGGGCGCGCAGGGTGTCGCGCAGCCAGCGGATGCCGTCGGGGTCGAGGCCGTTGGCGGGCTCGTCGAGGATCAGCAGTTCGGGGTCGCCGAGGAGGGCGGTGGCCAGGGCGAGGCGCTGGCGCATGCCGGTGGAGTAGCCCTTGGCGGCGCGGTCGGCGCTGTCGGTGAGGCCGACGCGGTCCAGGACCTCGTCGACGCGGCCGTCGCCGACGCCGAGGGCGCGGGCCCAGATCCGCAGGTCGCGGCGGCCGGAGGCGCCGGGGGTGGGGCCGATGCCGTCCATGCAGACGCCGACGCGGCGGGCGGCGTCGGGGAGTTCGGTGTAGGGGTGGCCGAAGATCGTGGCGGTTCCGGCGGTGGGGCGGACCAGTCCGAGCAGCATGCGCAGGGAGGTCGACTTGCCGGCGCCGTTGCGGCCGAGGAGGCCGGTGACGCGGCCGGGGCGGACCTCGAAGGTGAGGTCGTGGACGGCTTCGAAGGAGCCGAAGCGCTTCGTCAGGCCGTTGGCGCGGACGACGCCGGCGGCGCTCACCGCTTGTCCGTACGGGAGTTGGCGCCGATGCGGGCGACGCAGCCGATCAGCGCGAGGCCGAGGGCCACCATGGCGCCCACCTGTGCGGGGCCGGACAACTGCAGGTTGGCGACGGCGAGCGCTATCGCGAGGAGCGCGACGGTGGTCCCGAGCGCGCCGTTCGACCCCTTGCGGGGGTTGGCCTTCGCCATGTCTGTCTCCCTCTTCCTTCGGGTCTGTGCGGGTGGTTCACGGACGGCCCCGGGGGGCCCGCGGCGGTGGCTCTCGCCACCGCCACGGGACCAAGTCACCCTGGGCGACCGTTGGTTCGGTCGTCGTACTGCGTGACCGCTGCGGCAGCGGGTGCTGCCGGGACGATCAGGTGGCCAGCGTGGCGGACGCGATCGCGGCGCCGCTGATGACCAGGCCGGTCTTGAAGCCGGACCAGAAACCGGGGGCCTCCATGGCCTCCAGCTCCTGCATGCCGAGCTCCAGGCCCTGGGTGGGGATCTCCTGCTTCAGAACGTCCTGCATGTCTTCTCCTGTGATCGGTGTGATCGGTGATCGGTGTGACCGGTGCGGTCGGTGTGACCGGTGCGGTCGGTGTACCGCCCTGGGCGGTACGGGCTGCTCAGGTGGCGATGATGGCCGCGGAGGCGACGTAGCTGCCGTAGCCGGCGGCGGAGGTGACGATGACACCGGCGCTGACGCCGACGGCCGTCCACCAGCCCGGGGCCTCCATGGCCTCCAGCTCCTGCATCCCGAGCTCGAGGGCGGGGAAGGCGTCCTGCGCGAGGTTGTCCTGCATGGGTCTCTCCTGTTCCGTGTGGGTGGTGCGGTGGTGGTTCAGCGGATGGTCCGCGGGTACCGCCCTGGGCGGTACGGGCCGCTCAGGTGGCGATGATGGCCGCGGAGGCGACGTAGCTGCCGTAGCCGGCGGCCGAGGCGACGACGACACCGGCGCTGACGCCGACGGCCGTCCACCAGCCCGGGGCCTCCATGGCCTCCAGCTCCTGCATCCCGAGCTCAAGGGCGGGGAAGGCGTCCAGCGCGAGGTTCTCCTGCATGAGGTACTCCTGTTCCGGGTGAGTCGATCAGGGTGTGCTCTGCGGTGCTTTTTGCTGCTTTTTCGTGCTTTTCCGACCGCACCGCGCGACATGTGTGCCTACGGGTGCGGAAGCTCTTGGGTGGGGCGTGGCTCAGGCCGCGGTCCGGGCCAGCAGCCCGTACACCTCGTCGGTGCGCAGCCCGCCGAGCATCGGCAGTCCTGCTCCCCAGGCGCGGACGGTGCGGCCCGCGATGTCGGCGAGGCGGTCCGGTCCGGCGTCGATGCGCCGGCCGATCCCCCAGGAGTCGACGAGGGCCTCGATGCCCGCCGCCGGGTCCGCGGGCAGGGTGTCCGGGTCGGTGGCCCGCAGCCGGGACCACAGCCGTTCCAGCCGGGCGGCCGATCCGAGCCGGGTCTCGCCGCCGGCGATGGCCCGCCACAGGTGCGGCAGGATCGCGGCGACCGCGGTCATCTTGCGTACGCCGAGCGCGGAGGACAGCTCGTTGGCGATGAGCCAGCCCTTGACCGCGTACAGGTCGCGGCCCAGGTGCGCCCACTCGGCGTGGCTCAGCGAGCTGAGCTTGGCGATCTCCAGCCGCAGCCGGTCGCCGGTGGGGCGGCCCGCGCGGCGTGCGTCGCGCACCTCGTGCCCCAGCAGGACCAGCCGTTCGGCGATGGTCTCGACGAGGGCGTCCTCGGTGGGCAGTTCCCCGTGGTCGCCGACGTACGGGCTGACCGTGCGGAACAGTGCCTCCAGGACTCCCTCGGCGATGAGTTCGTCGTCGAGGGTGGCCGTGGCGGCCGGGTCGAGGACGGCCGCCGTGGGCCGCAGTGCGGTGCCCATGATGAGCCGCTTGCCCCGGAGCGGGTAGCCCAGGCAGGCGACCCCGCTGGACTCGGTGCCGGTGCCGACCGTGGTGGGGACGGCGACCAGCGGGAGCCCCCGGCGGGTGCCGGGGCCGAGGACCAGCAGTCCGCTGCGCTGCGGCACCGTGAGGCGGGCGTACGCGTCGGGGTTGGTCCTCAGCAGGGCGGCCAGTTTGGCCTGGTCGAGCAGGGAGCCGCCGCCGATGCCGACGAGGAGCTCGGTACCGCCGAGCCGGTCGGCGAGGTCCCGGACCGTGTTCAGGTCGCCGGGGCCGGACAGCTCCAGGACCCGGGTCCGGTACGGCGTCCGTTCCAGCAGGCCGCGCACCCGGCCGGTGACCGCGGCGCCGGCGACGGCCGCGTCCACGAGGACGGTGACCTGCCGTTCGGTGCGTCCGGTGAGCCAGGCGCCCAGGCTGTCGCAGCCGATCAGCTGCTGGGCCGGGGCGTGCCAGCCGGCGCTCACGCCGCTGCCCCGGCCGCCTCGGCGGCGGTCCGCGCCAGGTGGAGTTCGATCCCGGCGAGGACGCGGGCGAGGAGTTCGTCGAGGTCGGCGTCGGTGTAGGTGAGGGCGGGGATGAGCTGCACCCCGTTCACCCCGGGGTGGACGATGGCGCCGGCCTCCCGGATCGCCTGGACCAGGGCGTGGACCTGTTCCTGCGGGAAGGGGGTGCCGTCCGGGTCGCACAGCCGGACGGAGCGGAAGCAGCCCTGGCCGGTGGTCCCGGCGATCCGGGGGTGTGCGGCGGTCAGTGCGGCCAGTTCGGTGTCGAGTCGGGCCGACAGCCGCCGCCCGAGGGCGACCGCGTCGAGCCGGCGCATCTCGGCGAGGGTGGCGAGGATCGCGGCGCAGGTGACCGGGGTCCCGGCCTGGGTCTCGCCGTGGGTGAGGACGGAGCCGGCCTCGGTGAAGGCGTCCGCCACCTGCCGGGAGGCGATCACGACGGCCGCCGCGGCGGTGCCGTTGGTGAGGCCCTTGGAGGAGACGAGCAGGTCGGGCTGTTCGGGCCATTCCTGGGAGGCGAAGAGGCTGCCGGTGCGGCCGAAGCCGGTGGCGACCTCGTCGGCGACGAGCAGGAAGCCGTGCTCCCGGCGCAGCCTCAGCAGTTCGGCGAGGTACTCGTCGGTGAGGGGTACGGCGCCGCTGCCGAGGACCGGTTCGACGACGACGGCGGCGATCTGGCCGCCCTGCCGGGCCATGAGGGCGGCCAGTTCGGCCGGCTCGTTGGGGGTGACGTGGCGGACGAAGCGCTGGTCGACGGCGTACAGCTGCTGTCCGAGGTCGTCGCCGGTGAGGGCGAAGCTGCCGTAGGTCAGGCCGTGGTAGCTGCCGCGCAGTCCGACGACCACCTTGCGCTGGGGCTGCCGCCGCAGCGCCTGGTACTGCCGGGCGACCTTCATGACGAGGTCGTTGGCGGCGCCGCCGGAGGTGGAGAACAGCACGCGGCCGTAGTGGGCGGGGCCGCAGGCCTCGATCAGGGCCTCGGCGGCGCGCCGGGCGTAGGTGTTCTCGTAGCGGAAGACGGAGAGGTACGAGGCCTCGCGGAGGGCGTCGGCGCAGGCTCGGGCTATCTCCTCGTTGCCGTAGCCGATGTTGGTGTTCCACAGGCCGCTGGAGCCGTCGAGGAGTTCACCGCCGTCGGCGAAGCGGACCCGTACGCCGTGGGCGGAGACCGCGCAGAGGTCTTCGCGGCCCTGGTCGGCCGGGGCGGTCAGGGAGGGCCACAGCGGGTGGCCGGCGGGGTGGGCCGGGGGACGGTTCACGGGGTCACCTCCGTTTCCAGGAGTACGTCGTGGTGGCGCTCGCCCACGGAGGGCAGCGGGTGGCGGGAGCGGACCGCGAAGCCGGCGGCGGCCAGTTCGGCCTCCAGCAGCTCCTCGGGCAGGACGCCGATGGTGGTGGTGCAGACCTCGACCGGGCCCTCGTCGCCGATGACGGCGGGGAAGAGGGTGACGGTGCGGCAGCCGGAGTCGGGGGTCCAGTGCTCGAAGAGGCGGTAGGCGCGGCCGCTGTCGGTCACGATCTCCATGTCGACCTCGGCCGGCCCGGAGCCGGCGGCGGACATGTCGACCGTCGACAGCAGGAACCGTCCGCCGGGTGCGAGGTGCTCGCGCACCGCCCGGTAGAGGCCGGCCCGGCCCTCGGCGTCGAGGAGCGAGATCGTGGTGGTGCCGAGCACGATCACCCCGTACGTCCGGCCGAGGGAGAAGCGGCTCATGTCGGCGCGCACGGGCTCGCAGCGCTCGCGCAGGGCGGGCGGTGCGGCCGCCAGCCGCTGGTCGAGGAGGTCCAGCATGTGCGGGGAGAGTTCCAGGGCGGTGACCTCGCGGCCCAGCGCCAGCAGGGGCAGCGTGAGCCGTCCGGAGCCGGCGGCCAGGTCGAGGACGGGGCCGGGGGTGCGGCGGACCAGGGCGAGGAGCTCGCGCACCTCGTGGGTGCCGGTGCCGGCCAGGTCGTGGTAGACGGGGGCGCCGACGGCGTCGTACAGGTCGCAGAGGACGCCGCGCCCGCCGAGGGAGGCCAGCAGTTCGCCGGCCCGGCCGGGTACGGCGGCGGCGTCCGGGACGAGGGGGGCGTCGAGGGTGGCCGTCGTCAGGGTGGGTGCGGTGGTCATGGCGTCAGCTCCCCGCCGTCACGAGTTCGCCGGAGCGGTCGCCGGCGGCGCCCAGGGTGATCCCGGCGTCGGCGAAGTACGCGGCGACGCGCTCCAGCCCGTCCCGGTCGGCGTGGGCGGCGGCGGCCGCGGTGGAACCGGACACCAGCAGGGCCTCGGCGAGGCCGGCGGCGACGGGGTCGAGCCCGAAGGTGCGTCCGCTCGCGGGGTCGTGGACGTAGGCGGTCTCCCCGGACCACAGCAGCAGCGGCAGCCGGGCGTCCGTGCCGTCCGCGACGGGGCCCTCGGCGTCGGCGGCCCGGGCGGCGGCGCCGAGCCGTCCGCCGAAGCCGGAGACCCGTACGTCGGCCGCGCCGCGGGCCCGCAGGTCGCGGACGGCGCCGACGGCGGCCAGGTAGCGGCCCAGCCAGGGGCGCTCGGCGACCGGTGCGGCGGCGGCCGTGGCGGCGCCGGGCAACCAGCGCGCCTCCAGCTCGTCGAGGGTGTCCTCGCCGAGGACGCCGAGGGGGGCGCCGCCGGGGGCGGTGGACAGGGTGCCGTCCTGGCCGGCGTGGAGGCGGCGGCGGGGGCCGTCGCCGGCCGGGCCGGCGCCGAGGGCGGGCAGGTCGGCGAGCTGGATGACGGGGTTGGTGAGGAAGTCGGGGAAGACGCCCGTGCGGCGGGCCTCGTCGGCGTCGGCGAGGTAGGCGTCGAGGTCCATGTCGTCGGCGACGCGGATCAGCGTCGGGCCGACGACGGACATGTAGGCGCTGATTCCGTAGTTCTGGATCTGGAGGTAGAAGTCGGAGCCGAGGGAGCATTCGGCGCCGGGCTCGCTGAGCGATCCCTCGTAGCCGGCCAGGACCGGGCCTTCCGGTGTGCCGCCGTCCTCGACGAGGCCGGGTACGAACACCGTGGAATTCGGGCCGACGAGATCCGAGCCGAGCAGCGCGGAAAGGTGGGCCGCGTTCTCCAGTACGACTGTCGCGGCTCCCGTCGCGGAGTGGTCCGCGCCCGGCTTTCCCGTACCCCAGAGCATCAGCTGTCGTTTGATTCCCGCCATGACTCCCCCTTTCAATCAATTTCGAGCAGTACCGATGACGTCTTGTGAATGTGCGGAGCGATCAGGCCAGCGCGGACAGGATCGCCCTGAGTTCTTCGGTGGCCGCCTGCGGGCCGTAGAGGTTGGCCACGCCGGTGACGTTGAGGACGATCTCGTCGACGCCGGCCTCCTCGTATTCCCTCAGCCGTGCGACGAGTCCTTCCGCGTCGCCGCTGAGGAACGCGCCGCCTTCGACGGCGAGGCGCGCGTCGGCCTCCGGGTCCGTTCCGGTGATGCCGATCCCGGACTTGCGGAGCATGTCCGTGTAGTGCGGCAGCCGCAGGTGCGCCGAGTTGCTCGCCCAGGCGATCTCGCCGGGCGTGCGGTCGGCGCGGGTGAGCGCCAGGGGCACGATGGCCGTCAGCCTCGGCACCGGCCGGCCGGCCTTCGCCGCGCCCTCGCGCAGCGCCGGCAGGACGGTGTCCCTCAGGTAGGAGGCCGGGGTCAGCCAGGTGATCGCCACGTCGGCGACCTCCCCGGCCAGCCGGGCCATCGCCGGGCGCAGCACGCCGAGCCCGAGCTCCACCGGGGCGGAGGGGAACGGCGCGAGCTGCGCGTCCACGGTGACGTACTCGCCCTGGAGGCGGACGTGCTCGCCGGCCAGCAGGCCCCGTACGGCCGTGAGGTACTCGCGGGCCGCGGTGAGCGGACTGCGGTACGGGGCCCCCAGCAGCGCCTTCTGGAGGGACGGGGCTCCGGGTCCGAAGCCGGCGACCACCGGGTGCCCGGTGGCCAGGGCCAGCGAGCGGGCCTGGAGGGCGGCCTCGTAGGGGTGGCGCAGCGGCATGAGCGTCACCCCCAGTCCGGTCGGGACCCGGAATCCGGAGCCCGCGGCGTGGACGAAGCCGTGGTGGGGCTCGACCATCAGGGACTGTCCCTGCCAGAGCCTCTCGGCGTGGGTCCAGTGGACGAGTCCGGCGTAGGGGAGGATCTGTTCCGGCCTGCGCGGCAGGAACGGGATGAGGACCGAATGGGCGGTCATGGCGTGTGCTCCCCTCTTCCTTCCTCGTCCGCTTCCGTCAAATCCAGTCGAAGGTTTCGCGCCGGTCGGTGACCGGCTCCTGGCCGGGCCGGACCTTGCCCCCGAATACCGGGAGGTCCTTCAGGGACGGGGCGCAGGCGGCCGGGTTCTCGGCGAACTCGACGAGGTCCTTGAGGGAGAAGACGCACCGCGCCGTGTCCGCCGCCGAGGCCTGCGCCGGAGCGGAGGCGGTGGCGGTGTCGTGGGTGGGCGGGTGGATGAACGGGCCGCCGAAGGTGATGCCTGCGGCGATCGCGAATCCCGCGATGACCGGTGCGAATCGGGTCCGTCCCGTGAGCGTCTTCTTCATCTTTTCCCCCTGTGTCGTGCTGCCGTTGTTCCGACAAGGAGAAGACTGCCGATTCGAGCGGTCCTGTTGGGGCTTTCGAGGGCGCAGCTTCCTGCGCGGGGGCGTGCAGCAAGCTGCACGGCCGGAGGTTGCGGGAGGGTCCGGGGGCCCTCCGTTACCCATGGTCAGGGGGGTCGCCCGTTCGTATGATCGGCGTCACCGTGCTGACCACACGGGGCACCATCACGAGGGGGAACCATTGCGCGACGCCGGAAGCCTCACGCCCTTGGGCCTGTCGGCCGGGGACGAGGACCTGTACCGATGCCTGCTCCGTCTCTCGGAGGGGACTCCGGCCGATCTGGCCGCCCATCTGGGCCGTCCCGCGGCGGAGGTCGGTGAGTGGCTGGACCGGCTGGAGGGGATGGGGATGACCTCGCTCTCCGACAACGGCAGCATCCGCCCGGCGCCGCCCGCGATCGCGGTGCAGCGGCTGATCGACCTGCGGGTGCGGGAGCTGCGCGAGGAGCTGACCTCGCTGGCGGCGGAGCAGCGGGTGGTGGAGTCGCTGCTGGCGGAGCGGGACGCGGTGCGGCCGACGGCGCGGGAGGTGTCGGAACGGCCGGCGATCGAGCGGGTGGAGGGGACGCCGAACGTCCGGGCGGTGATCGACGAGCTGACGTTCTTCACCCGGCAGGAGGGGCTGACCACCCAGCCGCACGGGGCGTTGAGCGCGGCCAGCATCGAGGCCTCGCGGCCGCTGGACGCCCGGATCCTGCGGCGGGGGATACGGATGCGGACGATCATGCGGCCGGCGGCCGTGGAGGACGCCCCGACGCTGGCCTACCTCCAGGAGATCGCGGCGATGGGGGCGGAGATCCGGATCTCGGACAAGCCGCTGGAGCGGATGCTGGTCTTCGACCGGACGGCGGCGCTGACCCCGATCGATCCGCAGAACCCGCGGCTGGGGGCGCTGGTGATCCGGGAGACGGGTCTGGTGGCGAACCTGGTCTCGCTGTTCGAGCGGATGTGGTCGGACTCGGTGCCGCTGGAGGACGCGGTGGCCGCCCGGCCCGGTCCGGAGGGGGAGCTGAGCGAGATCGAGCGCAAGGTGCTGGCGACGATGTACCAGGCGGAGAAGGACGAGTCGGGGGCGCGCGAGGTGGGGGTGTCGGTGCGGACGTACCGCAAGTACGTGGCGGACCTGATGCAGCGGCTGGGGGCGACGAACCGTTTCCAGGCGGCGCTGCTGGCCCGCGACCACGGGTGGATCTGAGCCGGTTCGGGGGCGCGGTTAGCCTGTCGGCATGACCGGTGAATCGGAGTTCCACGAGGTCCTGCACTCCCTGCGCGTCTGGGACACCGTCCTGCCCGGCTTCGATCCGGCGGCGGCGCCCGCGGAGCCGGCGGAGCTGTTCCGGGAGTGGTTCGTGCACGCGGCGCGGGCGGGGCAGGCGGAGCCGCACACGATGAGCCTGGCGACGGTGGACGGCGGGGGCCGGCCCGACGCGCGGATCCTGATGCTGCACGAGGTGGACGCGCGGGGCTGGCACTTCGCCTCGCACGCCACCAGTGCCAAGGGCCGCCAGCTGGCGGACCGGCCGGAGGCGGCGCTGGTGTTCTACTGGCCGGCGGTGGGCCGGCAGGTCCGCGTCCGGGGCCGGGTGACGGCCTGTGGTGCGCGGGAGAGCCGGGCGGACCTGGCGGTGCGCTCGCGCGGGGCGCTGGCGGCGGCGCTGACCGGCCGGCAGAGCGAGGTGCTGGGCTCCCGGGAGGAGCTGGCGGCGGCCTCGGCGGCGGCGTGGGAGCGGGCGGGCGCGGAGCCGGACGCCCCGGCGCCGACCTGGACCCGGTACGTGCTGGAGCCGGTGGAGGCGGAGTTCTTCCAGGGTGACGCGGCCCGCCGCCACGTCCGGCTGCGCTACCGCCGTGACGGGCGGGACGGCTGGACCCGCGAGCTGCTCTGGCCCTGAGCCCGGACGCCCCACCGCCCCCCGGCCCGGCCGTTCTCAGGGCTGGAACACGGCGATCCACACCCCGTCGGCGATCTCCCGGAAGGTGACGCGCAGCGGCATGCCGACGCGCAGGTCCGCTTCGGGGCAGTCGACGACCTGGGTCATCATCCGGGGGCCTTCCTCCAGGTCGACGACGGCGGCCGTGTACGGGACCCGTTCGCCGAAGGGGGGCAGGTCGTTGCGGTGGATCACCGACCAGGTGTAAAGGGTCGCGCGGCCGCTCGCCGCCTCCCAGGCCACCCGGTCCTCGCCGGCCCAGCAGGAGGGGCAGAACTCGCGCGGGTAGTGGTGGGCGCGCCCGCAGTCGGCGCACCGCCGCAGCAGCAGCCGGCCGCGCGCGGCGGCGTCCCAGTAGGGGCGGGTGAACTCGTCGGCCTCGGGGAGGTCGTACCGTGCGGCGCTCACGTGAAGAGTCCGATCGCGGAGTCGAGGGACCAGGTCTGCCAGGCCATGGCGAAGAGGGCGACGGCGGAGATGAGCGCCATCATCGCGTTCTGTCCCTGCTCGGCCCAGTCGTGGATCATCAGCACGAGGTAGAGCAGGTTGAGCAGCAGTCCGCCCACCAGCGCCACCGGGGTCAGGAAGCCGAGGACCAGGCCCAGTCCCAGCGCGAGTTCCGCGTAGACGACCACGTACGCCATGAGCCGCGGGCGCGGCTGGACGACCGCCGCGAAGCCGCTCCTGACGAAGGACCACCGGTGTTTGCCGGCCACGTCGGCGGCCCAGGCGATGCCGGTGCCGCGTTCGAACCAGCCCTTCTTGTCCTTGTGCCGCCAGCTCTCCAGCCACCACAGGCCGAGGCCGATGCGCAGCACGGCGAGCCATTCGGCCCCGCTGAGCCAGATGGTCTGCATGGACCGCCACCCCTCCACTTGATCTGACGGTACGTCAGTTCAGCGGATCGGGGGCGATCGCGCAAGGCCTCAGACGACCTCCGTGAACAGCCGCCCGTACCCCTCGACCCCGTCCGCCCCCGCACCCGCCGCGCGCAGGGCGGACCACAGCAGGACCTGGTTCGCGGTCAGCACCGGGCGGCCCAGGGTGGCCTCCAGGGCCTGGATCACCCCGACCGCGCGGAAACCGTTCCCGCCGATCACGACCGCCTCCGCCGCGTCCCCCACCTGCCCCGCCACCCAGTCGTGCAGCCCCTGCGGGCTGACCTGCGCCTGCCCGCCGGGCAGCCCGCAGGGGGCCGCGTACGGGACCTCGAAACCGGCCTCCTCGTAGTAGCCGCGGCCCAGCTCGTTCAGCGTCTCGTCGAACCACGGCGGATCGACGAGCGCGATCCGCCCGGCCCCCAGGGCGCGCAGCGCCTCCACGGCGGCGGCGCAGGTGGCGACCACCGGCAGGCCGCCGGCCCGCTCGCGCAGCCGGGCCAGCATGTACGCCTCCCCGCGCGCGCCGATCACGTACGAGGAGCTCGTGAAGGCGTAGGCGATCGCCGCCACCGGCGCGGCCGCCAGCAGCGCGGCGGCCTCGTCCACCTGCGGGGGCTCGGCGAAGGCCCGTACGGGGGCCAGCGGGATCGTCGCCTCCGTCACGCCGCCGCGCCCCATCGCGGCGAAGGGCACCCGCGCGTAGTGCAGGCCGACCCCGGCCGGGGCCATGGCGCGCAGCTCCGACTCGGGGCCGACGTCGGCGTGGGGGGTGAGGACACCGAGGCGGACGCGTACGTCCCACCCGTCGGGCTGCCACATCACGCGCTCCTCTCCGAGTACCGGGACGCCCCACTTTGTCAGGGTCCGGCCGACTCCGCCGCCGAGCCGCGCCGGGCCGCGGACCGCCGGCCGGGCCCCCGTGACCGATCCGCAATCGATTCCCTCCTCGTCCGAGACCCATCAACCCTGTGTGTCGATACGCTCACTCCTCATGTCCGCGCCCGCACCCGACCTGACCAGCACCCAGCCCCGCCCCGTGTACGTGATCGGCGCGGGCCCCGGCGGCCTCGCCGTCGCCGCCGCGCTGCGCGCCCGGGGGGTGCGCGCGGTGGTCGTCGAGCGGTCGGACGCGGTCGCCCCCTCCTGGCGGGCCCACTACGAGCGGCTGCGGCTGCACACCACGCGGCGGCTGTCGGCCCTGCCGGGCCTGGCGATGCCCCGCCGCTTCGGCCGCTGGGTCGCCCGGGCCGACGTGGTCCGCTACCTGGAGAAGTACGCCGAACACCACGAGCTGGAGCTGGTCACCGGCGTCGAGGTCACCCGGATCGAGCGCGCCGCCGACGGGGAGGGCTGGACCCTGCACGCCTCGGGCGGCCGGCTGCTGGCGGCCGGGGCGGTGGTGGTGGCCACCGGCTTCAACCACACCCCGCACCTGCCGGCGTGGCCGGGGGCGCGGACGTACACCGGGCGGCTGCTGCACGCCTCCGGCTACCGCGAGCCCTCCCCGTACGCCGGGCAGGACGTGCTGGTGGTCGGCGTCGGCAACACCGGCGCCGAGATAGCCGTGGACCTCGCCGAGGGCGGAGCGGCCCGGGTGCGGCTCGCGGTGCGCACGGCCCCGCACATCGTGCGCCGCTCGACGCTGGGCTGGCCGGCGCAGCGCACGGGGATCCTCGTCCGCAGGCTGCCGGTGCGGCTCGTGGACCGGCTGGGGGCGCTGGCGGCGAAGGCCTCGGTGCCGGACCTGTCCGCGTACGGGCTCCCGCGGCCCGCGCCCGGCCTGTACAGCAGGGCGCGGCAGGGGGCCATCCCGGTCCAGGACGTGGGCCTGATCGACGCGGTCCGCACCGGCCGGGTGGAGCCCGTGGCGGCCGTGGCCTCCTTCGAGGACGAGCGCGTCCTCCTCGCGGACGGTACGGAGATCGCCCCGGACGCGGTCATCGCCGCGACGGGCTACCGCCGGGGCCTGGAGTCCCTGGTGGGCCACCTGGGCGTGCTGGACGAGCGCGGCCGCCCCCTCGCCCACGGCCCCCGGACCGTCCCGCAGGCCCCGGACCTCTACTTCCAGGGCTACACCAACCCCATCAGCGGCATGTTCCGCGAACTGTCCCGGGACGCGAAGCGCATTTCGAAGGCCCTCGCGCGCTAGGCAGGCGCTCGGCCGCCGCCGGGCCGTCGCTCGGCCGGATCCGGTCTGGACGGTCCCCGAACACCTCTGCCACCGTTCAGGCACACCACCTCCACCACCTTTCCTGCGCATCCCTGTTCCTGACGGCGCGTCAGTTCAGTAATCTGACAACACGTCAGCTAACGACGACTCCACCGAGGTTCATCGAGCAGGGCGGGGCGAAGCGATGCTTGGATCTACTCACGGCACCCTCACCACCGACTTCCGCGCACGGGTCGAGGCCTGCGGGGAGACCCCCAGGACCGCCGTCCACTCCACGGCGGCGCCGGCCGCCGGGGACACGGCCGAAGTGGACGTCAGCGGCCGGCCCCTGCACTCCGACGTACCCGACCTGGACCGGTTCTTCCGGCCGGAGTCGGTGGCCGTCATCGGCGCCTCGGACACCGAGGGCCGCCCCAACACCGGCATCACCCGCCAGCTGATCGCCTGGGCCGAACGCGTCGGCGCCCGCGTCCACCCCGTCCACCCCACCCGGACCTCCGTCTTCGGGCTGCCCTGCCACGCCTCCGTCGCCGAGCTGCCCGAACAGGTCGACCTGGCCGTCCTCCTCGTCGCCGATCCGATCCCGGTCATCGAGGAACTCGCCGACACCAAGGTCAAGTTCGCGGTCGCCTTCGCCTCCGGCTTCGCCGAGACCGGCGAGAGCGGCGCCGCCGCCCAGGCCCGGCTGGCCGCCGCCGTCCGGCGCTCGGGGCTGCGGCTGCTCGGCCCGAACACCAACCTCAACGCCTTCGAGAGGTTCCGCGAGGACCTCGACGGGCCGGCCATCGCCCTGATCACCCAGTCCGGCCACCAGGGGCGGCCCGTCTACACCCTCCAGGAGCTGGGCATCCGCCTCTCCCACTGGGCCCCCACGGGCAACGAGGCCGACCTGGAGACCTCCGACTTCATCTCGTACTTCGCCGAGCGCCCCGAGGTCGGGGCCATCGCCTGCTACGTCGAGGGCCTCAAGGACGGCCGCGCCTTCCTCCTCGCCGCCGACCGGGCCGCCCGCAACAGGGTCCCCGTCGTCGCCGTCAAGGTCGGCCGCACCGAGACCGGCGCCCGGATGGCCGCCTCCCACACCGGCAAGCTGACCGGCGCCGACACCGTCGTGGACGCCGCCATGCGCCAGTTCGGGGTCATCCGCGTGGACGGCCTCGACGAGCTCCAGGACACCGCCGCCCTCCTCGCCCGGGCCAGGCCCCCGCAGGCCGAGGGGGTCGTCGTCTACTCCATCTCCGGCGGCACCGGAGCCCACTTCTCCGACCTGGCCACCGAGGCCGGCCTCACCCTCCCGGCCCTCTCGGAGGCCAAACAGGCCGAGCTCCACCAGTGGATCCCGTCCTACCTCAACGTCGCCAACCCCGTCGACAACGGCGGCCACCCCGTCGGCGACTGGCGCGGCCGCAAGATCATCGACGCGATCCTCGCGGACCCCTCCGTCGGCGTGCTGATCTGTCCGATCACCGGCCCCTTCCCCCCGATGAGCGACAAGCTCGCCCAGGACCTCGTCGACGCCGCCGAAGCCACCGACAAGCTGGTCTGCGTCATCTGGGGCTCCCCCGTCGGCACCGAGGAGGCGTACCGCTCCACCCTCCTCGGCTCCTCCCGCGTGGCCACGTTCCGCACCTTCGGCAACTGCATCACCGCCGTCCGCGCCTACCTCGGCCACCACCGCTTCACGGCCTCCTACCGCTCCCCCTTCGACGAGGCCCCCCGCACCCCCTCCCCCTCCTACCGCAAGGCCCAGGCCCTGATGCGCCCCGGCCAGCAGCTCAGCGAACACTCCGCCAAGCAGCTGCTGCGCGCCTACGGCATCCGCGTCCCGCGCGAACAGCTGGTCACCAGCGCGGCGGCCGCCGTCCGCGCGGCGGGCCTGGTCGGCTACCCGGTGGTGATGAAGGCCTCGGGCCCCCAGCTGGCCCACAAGACGGAACTCGGCCTGGTCAAGGTCGGCCTCACCTCGGCGAGCCAGATCCGCGACGCGTACCGCGAGCTGACGGACATCGCCCGCTACGAGAACATCCCGCTGGACGGGATCCTGGTCTGCCAGATGGTCGAACGCGGCGTCGAGATGGTCGTCGGCGTCACCCGGGACCCCCTCTTCGGCCCGACCGTCACCGTGGGCCTGGGCGGCGTCCTGGTGGAGGTCCTCCACGACGCGGCGGTCCGCGTACCCCCCTTCGGGGAGGACCAGGCCCGCACGATGCTCCGCGAACTCCGTGGCGCGGCCCTGCTGGACGGCGTACGGGGGGCTCCGCCGGCGGACGTGGACGCGCTGGTGGAGGTGGTGCTCCGGGTCCAGCGGATGGCCCTCGAACTGGGCGACGAGCTGTCGGAGCTGGACATCAACCCCCTGATGGTCCTCCCCCGCGGCCAGGGGGCGGTGGCACTGGACGCACTGGCCATCTGCCACTGAGCTGCGCGGGGCCCCGGCGTGCCGCTGCGCGGGGCCTCCCCGGGGCTCCGCCCCAGACCCCCGCGCCTCAAACGCCGGCGGGGCTGGAATTTCGCTGCGCGAAATCCAGCCCGCGCGGCGTTTGAGCGCACCGGGCGCGGAGCGCCCGGAACGGGTCCGGGCAGCGCCCGGGGAACGGTGGAAGGGCGGGTAGGGGA
>NZ_JBFBGN010000077.1:0-33960 GCF_040684675.1 Streptomyces sp. NPDC089915
CTGGCCGTCCCTCAGGCTGCCGGCCGCCTGGAGGAGGGCGATGGCCTCCGGGGTGAACCGCCGGCGCACCTCCTCGGGCGAGAGCCACCGGCAGCTCGTGGTGCCCCCGCCGGTGCCGCCGCCACCCGTCCCGCCTCCGCTCGGGTCGCCGGGCGGGGTGGTGCCGGCGTGGGCCGTGGCCGGGACGGCCGCGGCGAACAGGGCCGCGGTCAGGGCGGTGAGGGCGAGGTGCTTCAGCTTCATGCGGGACTCCGTTGGTCAGTCGGGCCGGTCGGGTCGATCAGATCGGTCGGATCGGGCGGATCAGTCGGATCGACGGGAGTCCCCGGGCGCCGGGGGGAACATCCGGCGCCCGGGGACACGCCCAGCTTCACCGGCGCCGAACCCCGGGACCATGCGTTCCGCCCCTCACTAAAGTTACGTGGCAGTAAGAGGAGTGGGGGACGAAGTGGACGAAGGGCCCATTTCCGGGCGGATATCGGGGTTGACGGCCTTCGGGGAGACGGATCGGGCGGTCTACCAGTGGCTGGCCGAGCACCGCCGCCTCGACGCGGCGGCCGTGGCCGAGGACCTCGGGCTGGACCCGGCGGACACGGCGGCCTCGCTGGAACGCCTGGTCGCGGCCCGGCTCGTGCACACCGACCCGGAGGAGCCCGGCACCGGTTACGCCGTGGCCCCCGAGGTCGCGGCCGCCCAGCTGGCGGGCCCGGTCGAGGAGGAGATCCGCTCCCGCCAGTACGAGCTGTTCCGCATGCGCCGCCAGCTCCAGCAGTTCACCTCCGCCTACCAGCACGGGGTGCAGGCGGCGGGCGGCGCCCTGGAGGTGGTCTCCGGGATGCAGACGGTGCGCACCCTCATGACCCGGGCCGCCGCGGCCTGCCGCGGCGAGGTGTTCACCTGCCAGCCCGCCGGCGGCTTCCGCACCCCCGACACCCTGCGCGACACGCTGGAGCGCGACCGGCCCCTGCTGGAGCGGGGCGTCCGGCTGCGGGTCCTGCACCCGCACACCTCCCGCTTCCACGCCCCCACCCAGGCGTACGTCGCCGCCGCCTCCGAACTGGGGGCCGAGCACCGCACGGCGCACGAGCTGTTCGGGCGGCTCGTCGTGTACGACCGGGAGACGGCCTTCCTGCCCCTGAGCGACGGCAGCTGGGGCGCGGTGGTGATCCGCGAGCCGCACACCGTCGCCTTCCTGTGCGAGCTGTTCGAGCAGTCATGGGAGCAGGCCGCCGTGTTCGCGGACGCCGCCAGCCAGGGCCTGGAGCAGGTCGCCCGCGAGATCGACCGGACCATCCTGCGGCTGCTCGGCGCGGGCCTGAAGGACGAGGCCATCGCCCGCCGCCTGGGCATGTCCCTGCGCACGGCCCGGCGCCACATCGCCGACATCATGGACCGGCTCGGCGCCGACAGCCGTTTCCAGGCGGGCGCGGCCGCCGCACGGGCGGGACTCCTCGCCGACGGCGAGGGCTGAACCACAGGCCGGGCCGGGCCGGTTCGCCGCCGGGAGCGGGCGCTCCCGTGAGGCGTGAACCCGGGACCTGACCCCCGGGGCCGACGCCCCGGGGCCGGTTTGTCGCGGATTCCGCGGCGGCCGGACGCGGCACAGGATGGTGCCCGTCAACCCGACCACCAACCGGGCCCCGGAGGCGGCCGGTTCGCTCCGGGACCGGACCCAGGAAGGCCGTCCCGGATGTCGCGCACCGCCCAGGTCCCCGGAGAGACCGAAGCCCTCCTCGTCGAGGAGATCGCACTGTTCCTCTCCGTCCACCTCGGGCGGAGCCCCGGACTGATGTGGCCCGAGCACGAGCCGCCGGAGCCGGGCGACCTGGAGACCTTCCTCCCGGCCGCCCTGACCGGCCGGCTCGGCCGCCCCGTCACCGTCCTGCCCCACCCCACGGAACGCGACACCGTCACGAACGACCTGCTGGTCTGCCAGCTCGACGGCTCCAGCACCTGGCACATCGCCCCGCCGGCCGGGGCGGCACTGACCCTGCGCCTCCAGGCCGGGTCGGTCCTGCACGCCCCGGCCGGCTCCGTCTGCACGCCCCGCCACGGCTCCCGTTCCCGGGTCCTGCCGCTGGACCTCGGGGACCGAAGAAGCGAAAGAGAAGAGGAAGACCCATGAGCAGGACGAAGACCGGAATCCGGACCGCCGTCATCGCGACGGCACTCGCGGCGGCGGTGGTGGCGTCCGCCCCCTACGCCCTGGCGGCGGACCCGGCTCCGGGGACGGCGGGGGCGGCGGCCAGGGTGACCGGCAAACTGCGGACCGCCCCGACGGGCACCCAGCGCGCGGCGGCCGCCGGGGACGTCCTCGGCACGCTCCTGTCGGGCATGGACCGGATCTTCGCGTCGTACCAGCAGTCGAATCAGTACAAGTCGTTCATCAACGCGATGCTGGACGAGGTCGATCAGGACACCAACTACAAGTACAACGTCGTGGTCGTCTACATGAAGCACGACTTCGGTGCGGCGAACATCAACACCGGCAGGCTCCAGGGCGGCCCTGGTGTGAACAACACCCCTGTCGTCCGCACCGGTTCCATCAACAACTACTCCTACGGCGTCTTCATCTTCGACCAGGGCACCGCGGACTTCGAGAACACGATGTCCTGGTACGGGAACCAGAAGATCACGGCCTACACGGAGTCGAACGGCGGCATCCACGGCAACGCGACCGGCGTCGGGGCCAACGGATCCTCCACGACCCAGCTCAGGTTCGACAGGCGGAGCTCACCCTCCACGGGCGGCAACTCCATGCTCTCCGCCGGCCAGACCCTGTCGAAGGGCCAGCGGCTCACCTCCGGCAACGGCAACACCCTCATCATGCAGGACGACGGCAACCTCGTTGAGTACGGCGACGGCGGCCGGGTCCTCCACGCGAGCGGCACAGTCGGCCGGGGCGACCACCTGACCATGCAGTGGGACGGCAACCTGGTGCTCTCCACCGCCAACAACATCCCGCTCTGGTCCACCGGCACCCCGAACAACCCGAACGCCTGGGTCCAGATCCAGGACGACGGCAACCTGGTGCTCCACCGGTCCGACAACTCGGTCCTGTGGGCCATCACCCCGAACGGCTGGCCGCAGACCTCCAACCCGGACCTCGGATCCCACGGCGCGAACAACAACGGCAGCCGCGGCAACCACCCCGACGGCTCGTGGATCACGATCGTCAACCAGGGGTCCGGGCGGGCCATCGACGACGCCGGCGGCGGCACCGCCGACGGCAACCGGGTCCAGACGTGGGCGCAGCACAGCCCCAACGAGCCCTCCCAGGGCTGGCGCCTGGACCGGAAGGAGGACACCTCCGACGGAATGCCGGCCTACGCCCTGACCAACCGCGTCAAGGACGGCCAGGTGCTGAACCTCTCCGGCGCCGACAACCGGAACACCCAGCTCTACCACTACGACGCCACCAACAACAGCAAGTGGATCTTCGTCGGCAAGGGTGACGGCTGGTACGAGATCTACTCCGCGAACAAGCGCAACGACTGCCTGACCGACAAGGGCCACGGCGGCCAGGTCACCGTCGAGCCGTGCAACGGGGGCGCCGAGCAGCGCTGGGGCACCTACCTCTACTGATCCCCGCGCAGCCGACGCTCCGACTCCTCGATCGGGACGTCGTTGATGCTGGCCTCGCGGCGCCGCATCAGGCCGTCGGCGTCGAACTCCCACTGCTCGTTGCCGTGGCTGCGCCACCACTGGCCGTCCGCGTCGTGCCACTCGTACTCGAAGCGGACCGAGATGCGGTCGCCGGTGTAGGCCCAGAGCTCCTTGCGGAGGCGGTAGTCGAGTTCGCGCCGCCACTTCTCGGCGAGGAAGGCGCGGATCTCGGCGCGGCCGGTGAGGAAGCGGTCGCGGTTGCGCCAGACGGAGTCCTCGCTGTAGGCGAGGGCGATCCGCTCGGGGTCGCGGCTGTTCCACGCGTCCTCGGCGGCCTGCACCTTGGCTCGCGCGGTCTCTTCGGTGAACGGCGGGACCAGCATGGAAAGTTCCTCTCACTCGCACCATCGGGAGAACGCTCGTTCTCAAAGTAGAGAACGAGCGTTCTCAAAGCAAGCGGATCTCGATTACCCTTCACGCCATGGACGACGAAGAAGCCCGCACCCGCCTCCTCGACGCGGCGGAGGCGCTGTTCTACGCCGAGGGCGTGCAGGCCGTCGGCATGGACCGGATCCGTGCCGAGTCGGGCGTGCCGCTCAAGCGGCTCTACCGGCTGTTCCCCGCGAAGGAAGCCCTGGTCGCCGCCTACCTGGAGCGGCGCGACCGCCGCTGGATCGGCGGCCTGCGGGAGGCGGTGGCCGCCGCCCCGGAGCCCGTGCCGGCGGTCTTCGACTGGCTGGCGGCCTGGTTCTCGGAGCCGGACTTCCGCGGCTGCGCGTTCCTCAACGCGTACGGGGAGCTGGGCACGGGCCCCGCCGCCGTCCTGGACGTCGTCCGCCGCCACAAGGCGGAGCTCCGCGCCCTCCTGGCGGACCTCGCCCCCACACCGGAGCTCGCGGAACAGCTCCTGATCCTGGCCGAGGGCGCGACGGTGGTCGCCGCCCTCGACCCCGGCCCGGCCCCGGCCCTGCACGCCCGGGCGGCTGCGCGGCGGCTGCTGGGGGCCGAGGCCCACCCGGGCGGGTGAGGCGTCGGGGTCAGGCGAGCGGGGCCGGGGACAGTTCCAGCACCTGCGCCGGGCCCGCCCGGAAGGCAGGACTGGCCGCGTCGGCCTCGATCATGTGCGGGGTGGCGTCGTGGGCGGCGAGGGCCTCCTTCGACCTCCACTCCTCGATCAGCACGAAGCGGTCGGGGTCGCCCGCCACGCCGTGGAGGTCGTAGCGCAGGCACCCCTCCTCCGCCCTGACCAGCGGCGCGAGGCGCTCGTACGCCTCCTCCTGCTCCCGGCCCCGGCCGGGCAGGGTGGTGATCAGGATGACGAGCCTCACGGGCCGGGACGCCTGGGGCGGCTGCTGCGACATGCGGCGCAGCCTAAGCGTCCAAGATCGGCTCTGGCAGGCCGATTTCGCCCTGTGAGATGGTGGACGGCGTGAACCTGGAGGACCTCGTCCGGCTGCGCCGGGCCCGCGACGCGATGGACCGCGACTACGCACAGCCGCTGGACGTTCCCGCCCTGGCGGGGATCGCCCTGATGTCGGTCGGCCATTTCCAGCGCAGTTTCCGCGCCGCCTACGGCGAGACCCCGTACGGCTACCTCATGACCCGCCGCATCGAACGGGCCAAGGCCCTGCTGCGGCGCGGCGACCTGTCGGTGACGGAGGTCTGCTTCGAGGTCGGCTGTACGTCGCTGGGCTCCTTCAGCTCCCGTTTCACCGAGCTGGTCGGCGAGAGCCCGAGCGCCTACCGGGCCCGCGACCACGGCGACAGCGCCGCCATCCCCGCCTGCATCGTGAAGATCCACACGCGTCCGGTCAGGAACGGAGAAGCCAAACCCGACGGCCGCGCGTAGCGTCTGAGCCATGGGAATCAAGCTTTCGCAGTGCTTCATCGCCGTCGACGACCACGACAAGGCGATCCCCTTCTACCGGGACGTCCTCGGTCTGGAGGTCCGCAACGACGTCGGGTACGAGAACATGCGCTGGGTGACGGTCGGCTCGCCGGCCCAGCCGGACGTGGAGATCGTCCTGGAGCCCCCGCTCGCCGACCCGAACGCCACCCCCGCCGACCGGCAGGCGGTCGCGGAGCTGATGGCGAAGGGGATGCTGCGCGGGGTCATCTTCACCACCGACGACGTCGACGCCACCTTCGAGCGGATCCGCTCGGCGGGTGCCGACGTGCTCCAGGAGCCGATGGACCAGCCGTACGGGGTGCGCGACTGCGCCTTCCGCGACCCGGCCGGGAACATGCTGCGCTTCAACCAGCCCCGCAAGGCCTGAGCCCGGACGCCGGGCCCGGGTGCGGGCGGTTCCTCGGCCCGGACGGCTGACGACACACCCCGCCCCGGGCCGACATCCCCGAACGGAAGAGCCCGTTTCGCTAGCTTGTCGCATCATCCGCTTCTCTCGGAAGAAGACCTGATGCGCCAGCCCGCCCCCTCCACCCCGCGCGGCCGCATCGCGTGGTGGACCGCGCTCCTGATCGCCCTCCTCGCCTCCTGGCTCCTGCCGACCGCGCACGCCCACGCCGCCGCCCCGCCGGGACGGCACCCGGCGCCGGTGGCGGCCGGCTCCGTCCTCGCGGACGGGTGAACCGTCCTTACGGACCGGTGAGCCGTCCTCACGGACCGGTGAGCGGGGACAGCGCGGCGGGCCTGGTCGCGGTGGCGGCCGCAGAGCCGCGCAGGAGCGCGGCCAGGTCGTGCGGCCGGGCCGGCTCGTCCGTCGGGGTGGCCCGCGTGATCCGGTCCAGGCGGAAGCCGCGGCCGGCCCGGCGGGTGCGGCACCAGCCGATCAGGTACCAGTGGCCCTCGGCCGTGAGCAGGCCGGCCGGCTCCACGGCGCGCTCGCTCGCGCGGCCGGACGCGTCGGCGTACGCGAGCCGAAGCACCGTGCCGTCGGTGAGGGCCCGCTCCACCGCGTCGCGGACCGCCCGCTCCGTCCGCGAGGGCAGCGCGACGATCCGTGCGGCCAGCCCCTCGGCCGCCGCTGCGGCGGGGCCGGTCATGGAGGCGATCAGCTTCTGGTAGGCCGTGCGGGCCGCGCCCGCGTAGGGGGTCTCGGCGGCGGCGAGGGCGGCGGCCAGGGCCGCGGCCTCGTCGGCGGTGAACTGCACCGGGGGCAGGGTCATGGACGGGTCGACCGTCCAGCCGCCGCCCCGACCGAGGGCGGTGCGGACGGGGACGCCGGATTCCATCAGCGCCTGGAGGTCGCGCTGCACCGTCCGCGTGCTGACCTCGAACCGCGCGGCGAGCGCCGCGACCGTACGCGGCCTCGGCGCCGCCGCGCGCAGTTCCTCCACGAGGGCGTAGAGCCTGGTCGTACGGTCCATGGGCCCGACGCTACCGGCCCACGGCGGCGAGGAACTCCCGTTCGCGCGCGAACTCCCGGCGGGTGACGGTCAGGGGGAAGAGCGTGAACCCGTGCATCGCGCCCGCGACGACCCCGAGCCGTACGGGCGCGCCCGCCGCCCGCCAGCGCCGGGCGAGGAGGAGCGAGTCGTCCAGCAGCGGGTCCTCGGTGCCGACGACGATCCGCGCGGGCGGCAGGCCGGCCAGGTCGGCGTACAGCGGGGAGAGCTCCGGGTCGCGGCGCTCCTCCGGGCCGGTACCGGGCGAGAAGGACTCGTAACTGCCCAGCAGCGAGTCGGTGTTGCTGACGAGGGGGCGGGAGCCGAAGGAGCGCTGGCTCGGGGTCATGGACAGGTCGTAGGGGCCGAAGAGCAGGTGCGCCCCCCGGAACGCCCCGCCGAGGCCGTGGCGGTCGCGCAGGCGCAGCAGGGTGAGGACGGCGAGGTGGGCGCCGGCGGACTCGCCGCCGATCAGCAGCCGGCCGGTCCCGAACTCGGCGGCGGCGTTGTCGACGAGCCAGCGGGCGACGGCCTCGCAGTCGTCGGGTCCGGCGGGGAAGGGGTGTTCGGGCGCGAGCCGGTAGTCGACGCTGACGACGGCCAGCCGGGCGGCCTCGGCGATCCCCAGGAGCCGTTCGTCCTGCCCGTCGGCGGAGCCGAACGACCAGCCGCCGCCGTGGACGTGCAGGTACACCCCGTCGACCGGACCGCCGTCCGCGCCCTCCGGCAGGAAGGTCCGGACCCGCACCCCGGCGACGACCCGGTCCCGCCCCTGCGGCAGCCGCACGGGCGGGGCGTCCCCGGCGAGCCGGTTGCGGCGGATCCGGGCGAGGAGGCCGGGGTCCAGGACCCGCCCGCGGGCGGGGCGGGAGGCCGCGGCGGCCTCGAACCGCGCGTTGAAGGCGAGGGTCTCGGCGAGGCAGTCCTGGTCGGTGAGCGGCAGGTCGGCGGCGGTCGTCGTGGGGCTCGTTCGCGTCGTCATGCGTAGAGCCTCGCAACGGTCCGCGACAGCCCCGTGTCACCCTTTTCGGGCTCTTCCGGTGACCCGCGTCACGCCGGCGCCGCGCCCCGGCGGGCGCACCGGGCGAGCGCCGCCCGACCGAACCGCCGGAGCCGGGAGGGCCCCTTGAAGGGCGCCCGCATCACGCCCAGGGCGAAGGCGACCTGCCCCACGGCGAGGACGTAGACGAGCGGCGGGAAGCCGATCGTCCACCAGAGGGGCAGGAGCAGGAGCAGTGCCAGGGGCGCCCGGAAGTCCATGCCGGTCCGCCCGCTGGCCAGCCCGTAGACGAAGCTGATCAGCACGGACGGGATGCCGGTGATCATGAGGTGGTACGGCAGCTCCCCCAGGATGTCGAACTCCTCCGGCAGCGTCGCGTTCGTCAGCACCCAGGCCAGCGCGGCCGTGGCGGTGTAGCGGAGCGTCAGGTCGACGAGCCGCAGCCCGATGGTCCCCAGGTTCTTCCACGGCGCGTCCTCTTCCACGGCCAACTCCCCCTCATGGCATGCCTGATGAGCGGTGCGCCGGAGTGGCGCCCGCCGGGGGACAGCCTGTCAGATTCCTTGAACGTGTTCAATTAACTTGCTTGAGGGGAACTGGACGACCGGACCCGGGCCGCGATGACCCGGGCGCAGGCCAGGGATTCGGCACGGCTCGTGTCGACCTCCAGGTCGTAGACCACCCCCCGGTGGACCGCCTCGGCCTGGGCGGCGGCCATGCCCGAGGGCCGGTCGCCCCGGGCGATCTCCCGGGCGGCGGCCACCTCGCCGTCGCACCGGACGCCGACCCACAGGACGGCCAGCCCGCGCAGGGCCTCCCGCCAGCGCCGCTGGGACTCAGGGCCGCCGAGGAAGACGTCGTCCACGACGATCCGGGCCCCGGCCCGGGCCATGGCGGCGATCCCTTCGGCCCAGGCGGCGTCGAGGAGGCGGAACTCCTCCCCGACGACCACCGCGCCACCGGGCTCGAACCCGATCCCGGCGTCGGAGGCCCGCAGCGAGGGCGGCATGGCGTCGACGAGCGTGTCCACGCCGAACGCGAGCCAGGGGTCGGGCAGGACGGCCTGCAGACACCGCACGATGCCCGACTTCCCGGAACTGGAACCACCGTTGAGGACGATCACTTGAGGGATGGTCATCCCGGCAGCCTAGGCGCGGCGCGGCTGGGCGCTAGGGGCGGCGCGGCTCCGTGAGGAGTTCGGCCAGGGCGTCGGCGAGTGCGGTGAGCCGGTCGAGCTCCGGCCCGCCGCGGGCCCTGCGGAAGCCGTGACGGCGGCCCCACAGGGCCGCCTGGACGGCGTGGTACTGCGCCCATCTCCGTACGCGTTCGCGGTCGAGTTCGGCGGAGTCGGCGAACACGTCCAGGACGCGGTGGACCGCCCTGCGGGGGTCGTCCGCCGCGGCGAGGGCCAGGACGCGTGACTTCAGCAGGGTGCCGCCGTCGTAGGCCGGGTCCCCCGCGCAGCCCTTGGGGTCGACCGCCAGCCAGGGCTCACGGGTGGCCGCCAGGATGTTCCCGGCGTGGAGGTCGCCGTGCAGGAGGGTGTCCGGCTGGGTGCGGCCGAGCTCCCGTACGGTCACCGCGGCCGCGTCCACCACCCGCGGCGGGAGCTGCGCGGCGTCCCGCCTCAGCTGCTCCTCCCAGGCGCCGGCCTGGTCGCTGAGGCGGGGCAGGCCGGGCGGTGCGGGCACGGCGAGGCGGCGGCTGAGCCGCCCGGCGACGGTGACGAGCGCGTCGCCGTCCTCGGCCTCCGCGAGGGTCTGCGGCCGGGCCCGTTCCAGCAGCATCGCGAACCGGTCGTCGTCCCGCTCCAGGAGGTGGACGGCGCCGCGGCCGCGCCAGGCGGCGAAGGCGTCGGGCTCGTGGACGTTGCCGGGGTGCGGGAAGGAGACCTTCAGCACGGCGGGCAGGCGCGGCCCCCGCCGCTGGACGGGGACGACGAGGCCGACGCCGCCGTGCGTGACCTCGCCGTCGGGGGCGCAGTCCCAGCGCGCGAGGAGGTCCTCGACGATGCCGGGCAGCTCGGCCAGCCATGCCGCCCCGGGGGCGCCCTCGCGGTCGGTGGTGGTACGGGCGAACGCCTCCGGGGTCTGGATCATCCCCGGAGCCTAACCGGCGGTGCCCGTCGCTCCGCGGGGGAAGGTGATCTCGACGCGGCGGTTCTTCTTGCGGCCTTCCTCGGTGCCGTTGTCGGCGATCGGGTAGTCCTCGCTGTAGCCGCGGACGTCGTAGGTGACGCCGGGGTTGGTGACGGTCTTGGCCAACTCCGCCTGGACGGCGTCGGCACGCTGCTTGGAGAGCTCCTGGCCGTGCTCGTAGCTGCCCTGGTCGTCGGTGAAACCGAAGACGCGGATGCGGGTGGCCTTCTGGGTGTTGATCTCCTGCGCGATGGCCTGGATGCGGGCGGCGGCCTGGGCGTTGAAGACGGCGCTGTTCTCGGGGAAGAGGACCTCGGACTGGAGGGCCATCATGACGTTCTGATTGGTCTCCTGCCGCCGCTGCTCACCGCCGAGGTCTTCGACGACCTCGGCGATGTCGAGGACCTTGACGGGGGCGAGGGTGCCGCCTTGGGGGATCTTGAGGCCGGGGGCGTTGGAGTCGATGGGCACGGGCGCGGCGGGGGCGGGCTCGGTGCCGGGGGGTACGGAGGGCTTCGGGTCGTCGGCGTACGCGGCACTGGCACCGATCAGGTGCGCACCCGCGATGACGAGGGCGGCGACTGCTGTGGCTGCGGCTACGCGGTGGCGTTTTGTCATCGGGTCACCCGGAGATTTTGACGGTGGCCGGGGCGAACGTGGGAAGGTTGAACTCGACCTCGCTCGTCGAAGCGGGCGGGGTCGGGAACTGGGCGAAGAAGGGAATGGCCTGGCCCGCGTCGACGCTCGAGACCCCGGTCGTGCACAGGCATCGGGACTCCGTGTCCCGCAGCACGTAATAGCGCTTCTTGCCCGCCTTGTCGACCAGCGTCGCCCCGGCCACGGACTCGCCGGTGCCCTTCAGCTCGATGCCGCGCCAGGCCACGGTGTCCTTGTAGGACTGGCTGCCCGTGTTCTTGAGCTGGCCGGTGACGGTGAGGAAGCCGCCCGGGTCCCTCTGGACGGAGTTGATCTCCAGGACCATCCCCTCCTGCCCCTTGAGCGTGGCGATGACCACCGCCGGAGCGGAGCTCTGGTCCTTGCCCGGCGAGGAGGCCTGAGCACCCGCATTCTGCGACTGGGGCTGCGATGGCTTAGACGCTCCCTTCGCGTCGCCACCGTCGCCACCGCCACACCCGGCTGCGGTGAGGGTCAAGAGCGCCGTGACCACAACAGCCACTCCCCCACGCACCTTTGCCATGTGCCGAATGCCCATCTATGACGCTTCCTTGTCTCTCGTTCCTCGTCAGTTGACGAGGCGCACACTGAAGAGCTTCCTGCCCAACTCTCGGAGGGAGCCCGGCTTCATCGGATCGAACTTGACCGACTCCCCCTTACCGCAGGTGAATGTGACCGCGGGAGCCGCTGACGTGGTCGGGGTGGGCTCGGGCGTACCTCCCCCGGCAGGCTCCGTGGGCGCGGGGCTTGGTGTGGCCACCACCCCGAGTTGACAATTCGACTCGACCAGGGCGGTGGCCGTCGCCGTTCCGTGCATGGCGTCCGTGCCGGGAACCACCGAATCGCCGACCGTCCGGTTGCTCTCCACCGTCACGGTGAACTTGGGCGGCGAGGCCTGACACTGCGCCTTCGCGTCATTGCGGGCCGCGAAGACGTCGGCCTGAGCGCAGGCGCCATCCGACTTGAGGAAGTCCGCATCGACGATCTTCGCCCAGTCCTCGGGCTTCAGGGCGGCCAGATCGAGACCGAACAGGACCCGGTCCCGGGCCTCTCTCCCCGCCGCCAGAGCAGCCGCGTCCGCAGCCCCCTGCGCGTCGCTGCGGGTTACGGCCGCCTGGCCGATGACGAACAGAGCCAGAGCCGCGAAGAGCAGCCCCGCCACGAGGACCACGTAGAGCGGCAGGACTTGACCGCGATCCGGCGACGACCGCATGCGCGCTGTGATCAGCCGGCCTTGATGTTCGTGACGGCCTCCTTGATGCGCTTGGTGATCTCCGACCCGATGCCCGAGCCGACGATCGCGCCGATGATCACCACGACCACCAGGATGATGCCCAGGTACTCGAACGCGGTCTGCCCCCGGTCGGCGTTGGAGTACCGCTTGCGGATCCGGGTCACCGCCGTGTCCGTCCAGCCTGTCAGGCGGATCTTCGCCTCGACCGATGCCTTCAGCAGCGAGTTGTGTGACATGGGGGTTCCCTCCCGGGCCGATACCGCTGGTGATTTGCGGACGGTACGGCGAGTGACGAGTGATAACCAAGGGTCCCGGGGCCCAATTACGGACCCACTGCGCACCGCGTCTACCCATGTCCACTCACCCCCGGGCGGGCCGTTCCCAGCCAGTGGGCTATCGCTTCGCTGCGGCTCGTGCTCTGGAGTTTGGCGAAGATGCGGTTGATGTGGTTCTTCACCGTCTTCTCGCTGATGAAGCACGCCGCCGCGATCTGCTGGTTGCTCATCCCGGACGCGATCAGATCCATGATCTCCACCTCCCGCGAACTCAGCCCGAAGAGCGCGGAGTTGTGCAGCCTCTCCGGAGACTGTGCCACAGTTCGTTGCGGTTGCGAAGAGGTGCGGAGGTTCTCCAGGAGGGCGCCGGCCGCCGTTGGCGTGAAGTGGGGGCGGCCCTCGCGGGCGTCGTGGACGGCTCTCACCAGGTCCTCCGGCGTGAACTCGCCGTGGACCAGGTAGCCGCCCGCGCCCAGCAGCAGCGATTCCCGGACGATTTCCGACTCCCGGCTGTACGTGAGCATCAGGACCGGCGCCAGCCGGACCAGGTGCGGGAGGGCCGAGATGCCGTCCACGCCCGGCATGCGGACGTCCAGCAGGATCACGTCCGGGGCGTGCCGGCGGGTCAGGCTCAGGGCCTCGTGGCCGTCCGAGGCCTGGGCGACCACCGTGATGTCGCCCGCCGCCGCCAGGAGCGCGGCCAGGCCGGCCCGTACGACCGGGTTGTCGTCGGCGATCAGGACGCGGGGGCCGGCCATCAGGGGCTCCCTTCCAGGGGGAGGGTCAGGTCGATCCGGGTGCCCGGGCGGCCGTCGGGGTGGGGGCCGATCCGGAGGCGGGCTCCGAGTGCCGTGGCGCGTTCCCGCATGCCGAGCAGGCCGTAGTGGCCCGGGGCGGGCGCGGGCCGGGGCGGGAGGCCGCGGCCGTCGTCGGCGACGGTGAGGGTGAGGTGGGTGGGGGTGGCCGTCGCGGTGAGGGTGGTCGCCGTGGCGGCGGCGTGCCGGCGGGCGTTCTCCAGGGCCTCCGCCGCGATGGCCAGGAGGTGGTGGGCGGCCGGGGCCGGGAGCGCGGGGAGCGGGCCCGGGGCGTGGACGGTCGTGCCGGGGGCCGCCAGCCCCTGGAGGGCCGGGAGGAGGGGGACGTCCGGGAGGGGCTCGCGGAGGTCCGTCAGGAGGGCCCGGGACTCCGTCACGGCGCGGCGGGCCGCCACCGCCAGCAGGGCGGACCGGGTGCGGATCGCCGCCGGGTCGTCGGTGAGGGCCAGGGCGTCGGCCGTCAGGGCCAGCCCGTGCAGGGTCTTGGCCAGCGAGTCGTGCATGTCCCGGGCCAGCCGGTCCCGTTCGGCGCGGATGGCCTCCGCCACCGCCAGCTGCGCCCGCGCCTGCGTCAGCCGGGTCAGGAAGTCGCGGACCGAGGAGCCCGCCGCGCCCGACAGGACGCACAGCAGGGACAGGACCAGGCCGCCGCCCAGCGCCGCCACCACCGCCGTCTGCGCCGCCGCGTACACCGCCGAGCCCCGCCAGCCGTAGACCAGCCCGGCGAGGAGCGGGGTGCCGAGGGCCACCAGGCCCAGCGGGGAGGCGGGGGTGGCGGTGATGAGGAGGAGGGTGCCCAGGGCCATGTCCGCCGCCAGCAGCCAGCGGTGGCGCTGGAGCAGGGGGCCGCGTGGCTCCCCGTCGCGGAAGAGCGCGTAGGAGAGGGTGAAGGTGGCCACGGCCGCACCGGAGACCAGGTACGCGGGGGCTCCCGGTGCCGTGCGGGACAGGGCCAGCGGCGTGCCCAGGGGGATCATCACCAGGCGGAGGGCGAAGACCTGGCGGCACAGGGACTGCAGGGCGTTCGCCCGCAGCCGCAGGGACGGGCCGGGGGCGGCAGGGGTGAGGACCGCCATGGTCAGCCTCCGCCCAGCAGGGCGCCGAAGTCCACGTTCGCCCCGTAGACGAAGCCGCAGACGAGGAGGATGAGCGTGCCCGGCAGCATGAACATGGTGACCGCGAACGTGGCCTTCGGGACGGCCCGCGCGGCGCGCCGGCGGGCGTTCTGGGCGTCGGTGCGGCGCATGTCCTCGGCGATGGCGATCAGGGTGTCGACGATCGGGGAGCCCAGCTCCTCGCCCTGCTGGAGGGCGGTGACGAACTGGGCCACCTGCTCGCTGTCGTTGCGCCGGCGCAGCTCGTCGAAGGCCTGGCGGCGGCTGACGCCCATGTCCATCTGCTGGAGGGTGATGCGGATCTCGTCCGCCCACGGGCCCTCGTACTTGGCCGCCACGCGTTCCAGCGCCTGCCGGAAGCCCAGGCCCGCGCTGACGACGACCGCGAGGACGTCGAGGAAGTCGGGCAGGGTGCGCTCGATGTCGTCGCGGCGGACCCGGATCGCCGACCACAGCCCGGCCTCGATCCAGAACAGCCCGAACGCGACCATGAGGAGGGCGACGACCAGCTGCCCGTTGAGCAGCATCGCGAAGGCGCCCAGGCCGCCCAGGAACCCGTACACGGCGCGCCGGGCCGCGTACCGGTCGATGGTGAGGCCGGCCGGGTTGCCGGCCCGGTCGATCTGGGCGCGCTTGCGGGCCACCCGCCTGGGGCCCATCAGGCGCAGCACCAGCGGCGCCCAGCGGATGCCGAGGCGGTCGACGAGCGAGCCGACGGCTGTCGTGCGGGAGGAGCCCACCTCCAGGGCGAGGGCGAGGTCGGTGGGGAGTTCCACGTCGGCGCGGTAGAGGCGGATGCCGTGGAGGACACCGAAGACGGAGAGGGCCGTCACGACGGCCAGGAGGAGGGGGAGGTAGCTGCTCATGGTGCTCATGGGTCTCTTCGTCCTCCCGTCAGACGTCGATCTTCGACAGGCGGCGGATGAGGACGAAGCCGAGCGTGAACAGCCCCAGCGCGATCAGCACGGCCGTCTGGCCGACCAGGGCGCCGGTCATCCGGTCCAGCGCCCCCGGCATCATCGTGTCGACCAGCAGGAGCGAGCCCAGGCCGATCGCGGGGACCAGGTAGGCCGTGACGGTGACCTGCGAGAGCTGGGTACGGATCTCCCTGCGCGTCTCCTTGCGCTGCTCCAGGGTGACCACGAGGTTGCGCAGGCTGCCGACGATGGCGCCGCCCGCCCGCGCCGACAGCACGAGGGTGGAGACGAGGACGACCAGTTCGCGGGAGGGCAGCCGCTCGACGATCTCCCCGAGGGACTCCTCGATGGAGTGGCCCACCGCGAGCCGGTCCGCGACCCGGGACAGCTCCTCCCCCGCCGGGGCCTCCAGTTCCTCGGCGGCGATCCCGATGGCCGTGCGCAGGGCGAGCCCGGCCTGGGTGGCGTTGGCGAGGATCCGGGCGAGCTCCGGGAGCTGGTTGATGAACCGCTCGGTGCGGCGGGCCCGCTGCCAGTTGAGGAAGGCGTTCGCCGCCCACAGGCCGACCAGGCCGGCGACCGGGCCGAAGAAGGGCGCCAGGAGCGAGGCGGAGACCAGCCAGATCCCGGCGACCGCCATCAGCACGTACGCGAAGAACTCGCCCGGGGTGAGGTCCAGGCCGGTGGTCGCCAGCTTCACCTCGATGCGCCGGCCGAGCCTCGTGCCGCGCAGGCGCCGGTCGAGTCCGGGGAAGCGGCGCCGGCGTCCGGGCGCCTCGGGGGCGCCCTCGGCGGCGAGGCGTTCGACGAGGGCGGCGCGCTGGGCGAGGCCGGCGGCGTAGGCGTGCACTCCGAGGGTGACGAGCAGGCCGGCCAGCAGGGTGGTGCCGAGGGTGAGGAGGACGAGGTCGGTCACAGGACGGTCCGGTGGGTGAGCGGGTCGAAGGGGTCCTCGGGCGGGGCGACCCCGAAGGCCTGGGGAATCGGCTGGTTGTTCATGTAGAGGCGCTCCGCGATCCGGCGCGGGAGGGGGGCGTAGGCGAAGTAGCCGTGCACGCGCCCGTCGGCGGCCATGGGCTGGGCCACGTACCGGCAGACCGTGGTGATCCGGAACGGTTCGCGGCCGTGCGAGTCGAGGACGGAGATCTCGGTGACACGGCGCGAGCCGTCCCCGAACCGGGTGAGCTGGACGATGACGTTGACGGCGCTGTTGATCTGGTCCTGGAGCGCCTCGAAGGGGATCTCGACCTCCGACATGGAGGCGAGGGTCTGGAGGCGCATCAGCGCGTCCTGGGAGCTGTTGGCGTGGACGGTGGCGAGGGAGCCGTCGTGGCCCGTGGACATCGCCTGGAGCATGTCGAGGGTCTCGCCGCCGCGGACCTCGCCGACGATGATGCGGTCGGGGCGCATGCGCAGGGAGTTGCGTACGAGGTCGCGGATGGTGATCTGCCCCTTGCCCTCGACGTTGGCCGGGCGGGATTCGAGGCGGATGACGTGCGCCTGCTGGAGCTGGAGTTCGGCGGAGTCCTCGATGGTGATGACGCGTTCGCCCTCGGGGATCAGGCCGGAGAGGGCGTTGAGGAGGGTGGTCTTCCCGGTGCCGGTGGCGCCGGAGACGATCAGGTTCATCCGGGCCTGGACCATGCCGGAGAGCAGCAGGAGCATCTGCTCGTCGAGCGATCCGAGGGCGATCATCTCGTGCAGGGTGAAGGCGCGCGGGAAGCGGCGGATGGTGAGGGTCGCGCCGGTGAGGGAGAGCGGCGGGATGATGACGTTGACGCGCTCGCCGCTGGGCAGGCGGGCGTCGACCATCGGATTGGCCTCGTCCACGCGGCGGTTGACGGTGGAGACGATCCGCTCGATGGTCTGCATCAGCTGCTCGTGCGAGGCGAAGCGGATCGGGAGCTGCTCGACCCGGCCGGCGCGCTCGACGAAGATCTGGTCGGGGCCGTTGACCATGATCTCGGAGATGGAGGCGTCCTCCAGGAGCGGTTCGAGCACGCCGAGGCCGAGGGCCTCGTCGACGACCCGGCGGATCAGCTGGGCCCGCTCGGCGGTGGAGAGGACGGGGCCCTCGCGGCTGATGATGTGGCCGAGCACCCGTTCCAGGCGGGCGCGCCGCTCGGCGGGGGCGAGCGCGGACATCTCGGCGAGGTCGATCTCCTCCAGCAGCTTGGCGCGGTAGGAGGAGACGAGCCGGCCGTCCTCGCGGGGGCTGTGGCGGTCGTCGGGGGTGTTGACCCGGGAACGCAGGCTCATGGGCGGGCTCCGGTCGGGTCGTCGTTGGGCATGACCGCCGTGGCCTCGGCGTCCTCGACGTCCAGGCCGGGGACGATCGAGTTGATCTTTATGGTCACCGTGGCGGTGACGGCGTCGGCGGTCTTGGTCACCTTCACGACGGCGCCCAGACCCCCGCGGACGGCGGCCTCGCCCGCCGCCTCCCCGCCCGAGCCCTTGCGGGCCTCCACGCGGGCGGCGGTCCGGGCGGCGGTGTCGGCCTGTTCGTGGACGTACGCGATCCAGCCCAGCTGGATCCCGCAGAGGGCGACGAAGAGCAGGATCGGGACGAACCCGATGTACTCCAGGGCCACCTGGCCCCGGTCGGAGCGCAGCCGCTCCCGGTACCGGTTCACTTCGCCTCCCTCTCCATCGCCGCCCCGCCCGTGCCCGTGATCTCGCCGAAGCCCAGTCCGGGGTAGAGGACCGGGATCTCCAGGCGGACCGTGGCCTTGTAGACGTCGCCTGACGGGCCGCATGCGGTCGTGAGGTTCCACGCGTCCCCGATGTGCTCGGCCGCGGCCGTCGCGCAGGCCCCGTCCCCGTGCACCGCGCCCGCCCGCGCGCCCTCGTCGGCCGCGTTCCCGGCCAGCGAGAAGGCGTAGCCGATCAGGACGCACTCCCACACCGCCGCCACGAGCAGCAGGATCAGCGGGACGGTGCCCACGAACTCCAGGGCCACCTGCCCCCGGTCCCGCTCCCCCCGCCACCGCCGCATCCGTCAGCCCTCCCGGCCGCGCCGCAGCCGGGCCACCGGCCCCGCCGCCCGGACCGCCAGCGCCGAGCCCGCGGCGGCCCGCGCGGGCGCCTCGGACCCCTGCTCCGGGGCCGACAGCAGGCCCAGCTCCCCGGCCAGCGCCCACAGGGCCTGCTTCACCGTCGAGCGGTTGTCGAGGTCCTGCACCCGGCCCGCGTCCACGACCCCCTGGAGCTCCTTGAAGGCGGCGGGGACCGGGGTCCGGGTCGGACGGGTCTTGGTGATCTTCTCGATCAGCGAGGGCTGGATCTCGGTGTGCCTGCTCCACCGGTTGACCACCATCCAGGTGTCCTCCGCCTTGCGCACCTGGAGCCGCTCCCACATCCGCACCATCCGCTTGGCCGCCCGGACGGCGACCACGTCCGGGGTGGTGACCAGCACGGCCACGTCCGCCTGCTCCACGGCGGTGGCGTTCGCGCCCGTCACCTGGGTGCCGCAGTCCACGACGACCAGCTCGTAGCGGGCGCGCAGGGCGCTGAGCACCTGGCGGGTGGCGCGTTCGTCGAGGTCCTCGCCCCGCTCCCCCTCCGCCGGGGCCAGCAGCAGGGCCAGGCCGGTGCGGTCCTCGTAGACGGCGTCCTGGAGGACGCGCGGCGAGATGTCCTGGATGCCGGCGAGGTCGGCGATGGAGCGGCGGAACTGGACGTCGAGGTAGGAGCCGACGTCCCCGGCCTGGAGGTCGAGGTCCACGAGGGCCGTGCGGCGCCCCGAGGCGGCCGCGGCCAGCGCGAACTGGACGGCGGTGAAGGTGGTGCCGACGCCGCCCTTGGCGCCGGTGACGGTGACCACCCGGCCGCCCGGGCCGGAGACGACCTCCGCGCCCCGGCCGAGGTGGCGGCGGACGCCGGCCGACCACTGGGCGGCCGCGCCGACCCGGGCGGCGAGCTCCTCGTAGTGCAGGGGCAGGCCGACCAGGCCGCGCGCCCCGGAGTCCATGGCGGCGGAGAACACCCCCGGCCCGGTGTCGGAGGAGAGCAGCACCACGCCGACGGCGGGGAAGCGCAGGGCCACCTCGCGGACGAGTTCCAGCGCGGGGACGGGCCCGATCCGCTCGTGGACGAGGACGACCTCGGGGAGTTCGTCGACGGAGTCGGCGGCGAGCCGGCCCAGGCCGTCGAGCAGGGAGCCGGAGTCGGGGACGGGCGGGGCGGGCTCGGCGTCCGGGAGCTGGCTGAGCAGGGCGACGATGGAGCGGGCGGCGTCGGCGTCGCCGGCCGCGGGGAGGATTCGAGTGGTCATCCGCGCCTCACTTGTCCCCGTCGAGGGTGTACGTGCGGTCGGTCGGGCTGGGCACGGAGTCGGTGCCGGGGGCGACGAGGGCCAGGCGGACGTGCTCCGCGAAGGACTCGGCGTAGGCGACGCGCTGGGTGTCCTTGGTGTTGAGGGCGAAGGTGATCGGGACGGCCTCGGCGGGGCCCTTCTTGTCGCCGTCCTTGTCGAGGGCGGTGAGCTTGCCGACGTTCAGGACGCGGGCGTTCGCGACGATGATCACGGAGCGGGCGGGGTCGGTCTCCTTGGCGCCCTTGAAGGTGGCGATGATGTTGACCTTGGCGCCGGAGGTGATCTTCCCCGCCACGCCGGTGGCCGCGTCGATCATGATGGCGATCTCCTGCTCCCCGGGCTGGAGCTGCGGCTTGTCGACGAACATGTCGCTCTGGAGCAGGGAGCCCTTCTTCAGGGTGGTGAGCGCGATCTTGCCCTGGAGGGTCCCGAGGTCGCTGACGGCGGTGTCGGACAGCCACCGCTTGGGGACCTTGACCTCCTCGAACTGGCCCGCGGTCAGGGCGCTGTACGGGGCGATGTCGCCCTTGACGCGGTAGGCGACGACCTCGGCCCCGACCTTGGAGTTGACGTCGCCGATCACCACGAGCACCCCGGCGAACGCCGCGAGGGCGCACAGGGCCGACAGGAGCAGCAGGATGACGCCGCGGCGCTGGCGTGAGTTCATGGGCCGACTTACCTCGCCGTTCTTCGTTCGTTCGGGCGGTCAGGATCCGGTGCGGGCGCGGGCCCGTGAGGTGGCGGCGTCCTCGGGCGGTGGGGCGGCGAGCGGGGCGGCGCAGAAGCCGCAGCGGTCGCCGATGAGCTCGAAGCCGCACCAGCGGCACTGCTCGCGGCGGACCGAGGCGACGAGCTGGTAGAGGACGGAGACGTCCGGGATGGCGGCGGCGAACTCGACCAGCTTGGGGGTGGCCCACCAGCGCGCGGAGTCGGCCGGGAGGGGGTTCTCCATCACGCCCTGGACCTTCCAGGCCGGGGCCAGTTCGGCCGTGACCCAGTCGGAGGTGAGCTGGCCGCGGGCGAAGGTGAGGTGGGTGGCGAAGGCGGGCCCGGGCGGGATCACGCCGCCGTGGGCGGGTGCGGCGGAGGCGCCCAGCCGGGCCAGGTGCGGCTGCGGGTGGGCCAGTACGGCGAACTGGGCGCTCGGCGACCAGGAGCGGGCGTGGGCCTTGAGGCCGACGGGGACCCGGTCCAGTTTGGCGACGCTGCCCAGCAGGGCGCCGGCGTAGACGTAGTGGGACAGCAGCCGGGCGGCGGAGGCGAGCACCCCGGGGCTGAAGTCGCTGACGGTGAGCTGGCGCAGCTGACGGGCCAGCACGGCCGTGCCCAGGGGCGGGAGGTCGATGTCGAGGAGCGCGATCCGGTCGGTTTCCAGGATGGCCCGGACGGTGTGCAGCCGGCGGACGGTGGCCGGGGGCAGCCAGGGCGGTACGAGGGCCACGAGGTGGCCGTGCCGTTCCAGCAGGGCGGTGGTCTCGGCGAGCGCGCTCTCCAGGTCGGCCTCGCCGGGCGGGCGCAGGACGGCGGCTCCGGGGGTGTGCCGGTCGGGGGCCGGCAGCACCAGATCGGCACTGGTGACAGCGATGGCGGTCGGCACGCGAATCCCCCCGTTCACCCTGTACGCGTCGGCCGTTCCCCCGGCCGTCACGTACGCGCACGCGCCCGCTGGCACGCGCACGGCACTGCGCGACCGCAAACGTCCGACGCGTCTTCCCCCTTGCCCCAGCACCATATCCGCGTCACCCCGCGCAGGTCAGGGGCTTGGGGATTCCTGTGCCGGAAGCACATGTCACAGGTGACGAAAAACCCGGACAACAGGGATCCGACGCCCATTCATTTCAAGCCACTTCGCAAACACCCTTGACACCGGGATTGGTCTGGACCAACTTTGCCGCACCGGCAGTCGTCCACGGTCGTCCGCGGGGGAACCCCACTCCCCCTCCCTTCGGACCCCTTTCGAACTCCCTTCCGCTCCACCCCTCCACTCCCCCCACGGAGTCCACGTGAACCGCATACGCTCCCTCGCCCTCCTGGGCGCCGCCACCCTCGCCGCGGGCGGCCTCACCGCCTTCACGGCGGGCACCGCCCAGGCGGCCGACGTCAACGTCGCCCGCAACGGAGGCTTCGAGTCCGGCCTCGCGAACTGGTCCTGCTCCGGCGGCTCGGGCGCCGCCGTCGGCTCGCCCGTCTACGCCGGCGCGGGCGCCCTGCGCGCCACCCCGGCGGGCCAGGACAACGCCCAGTGCGCGCAGACCGTCACGGTCAAGCCGAATTCCACGTACACCCTCAGCGCCCAGGTCCAGGGCTCGTACGTCTACCTGGGCGCGACCGGCACCGGCACCCAGGACGTCTCCACCTGGACCCCCGGCTCCGGCGGCGGCTGGCAGAAGCTGTCGACCACCTTCACCACCGGCCCGAACACCACCCAGGTCACCGTCTGGACGCACGGCTGGTACGGCCAGCCGGCCTACCTCGTCGACGAGTTCAGCGTCTTCGGCCCCGACGGGGGCGGCGGCACCGACCCCGGCCCGAGCCTGCCGGGCGCCCCCTCGGCGGCCACGGTTTCCGGCCAGAGCGACAGCGGGCTCACCCTTTCGTGGAACGCGGTCAGCGGGGCGGGCGGATATTACGTCTATCAGGACGGCGTCCGCGTCCAGACGGTCACCGGCACCTCCACGCAGATCGCCGGGCTCACCGCCTCCACCTCGTACTCCTTCCAGGTGAGCGCCTTCAACGCGGCCGGCGAGGGCCCCAAGTCCCCGCCGGTGACCGGCACCACCACCGGCGGCGGGGGCAACCCGAACCCCAACCCGTCCGTGCCCAGGCACGCCCTGACGGGCTACTGGCAGAACTTCAACAACGGCGCGACCGTCCAGAAGCTGTCCGACGTCTCCGCCCAGTACGACATCATCGCCGTCTCCTTCGCCGACGCCACGACCACGCCCGGCGCGATCACCTTCAACCTCGACTCGGCCGGCCTCGGCGGCTACACGGTGGCCCAGTTCAAGGCGGACCTCGCCGCGAAGAAGGCGGCGGGCAAGTCCGTCATCCTGTCCATCGGCGGCGAGAAGGGCACGATCTCGGTCAACGACTCCGCCTCCGCGGCGAACCTGGCCAACTCGGCCTGGGCGCTGATGCAGGAGTACGGGTTCAGCGGGATCGACATCGACCTGGAGAACGGGCTCAACCCGACCTACATGACCCAGGCGCTGCGCGCCCTGGCCGCGAAGGCCGGCCCCTCCCTGGTCCTGACGATGGCCCCGCAGACCATCGACATGCAGTCCACCCAGGGCGGGTACTTCAAGACCGCGCTGGCGGTGAAGGACATCCTCACCGTCGTGAACATGCAGTACTACAACAGCGGCGCGATGAACGGCTGCGACGGCAAGGTCTACTCGCAGGGCTCGGTGGACTTCCTCACCGCGCTGGCCTGCATCCAGCTGGAGGGCGGGCTCGACCCCTCGCAGGTGGGCATCGGGGTCCCGGCCTCCCCCAGCGGCGCGGGCAGCGGCTACGTCTCGCCGACCGTCGTGAACAACGCGCTGGACTGCCTGGCCCGGGGGACGAACTGCGGGTCCTTCAAGCCCTCGAAGACCTACCCGGGGCTGCGCGGGGCGATGACCTGGTCGACCAACTGGGACGCCAAGGCGGGTAGTACCTGGTCGAACGCGGTGGGTCCGAAGGTCCACGGGCTGCCGTAGGCGGTAGGTGTGGGGGTGGCTGATTCGGTCCGGTGCGCGGCGCCGGGTACGCCCGGGGCTCTTGACCGGGACATGCCACAAGAGCACGCTGTGCGCGTCCGCACGGCTACCCCCACACTCCACCCAGGAGAACGCATGCGGCTCCACACCCGCCGGAGGGCCGCCGTCACGGCGGCCCTGCTGGCGCTCGCGCTCGGCGCCCCCGCCTACGGCATGAGCGCGACGGCAGCACCCCCGCCCACCCCGTCGACCGCCACCCAGGACGAGGCGGTCGTCCAGTACGAGGTCCAGGGCCCCTCCACCGCCGCCGAACGCACCGCGCTGCTGAGCAGCGGCGTCTCCATCGACGAGGTGGACGCCCGCTCGGTCGTGGTCAGCGCGAACCCCGCCCAGGCCAAGGCCCTGCGCGCCCGCGGCTACAAGCTGACCGCCCTGGCCGGCCCGCCCGACCGCTCCGAGCGGGGGGTCGCGAACCGCCCGATGGACTTCCCGTCGGCGGACTCCAAGTACCACAACTACGCCGAGGCGACCGCGGAGATCGACCAGCGCATCGCCCAGTACCCCGGGATCATGAGCAAGCAGGTCATCGGGAAGTCGTACCAGGGCCGGGACATCGTCGCGATCAAGATCAGCGACAACGTCGGGACGGACGAGAACGAGCCCGAGGTCCTCTTCACCGCGCACCAGCACGCCCGCGAGCACCTGACCGTCGAGATGGCCCTGTACCTGCTCCAGGAGTTCGGCTCCAAGTACGGCAGCGACTCCCGGATCACCAACATGGTCAACGGCCGCGAGATCTGGATCATCCCGGACCTCAACCCGGACGGCGGCGAGTACGACATCGCCACCGGCTCCTACCGCTCCTGGCGCAAGAACCGGCAGCCCAACTCCGGCTCCTCGGCCGTGGGCACCGACCTCAACCGCAACTGGGACTACAAGTGGGGCTGCTGCGGCGGCTCCAGCAGCAGCAAGAGCTCCGAGACCTACCGAGGGCCGGCCGCCGCGTCGGCGCCCGAGGTGAAGGTGGTCTCCGACTTCGTGCGCAGCCGGATCGTCGGCGGCAAGCAGCAGATCAAGGCCGCCATCGACTTCCACACGTACAGCGAGCTCGTGCTGTGGCCCTTCGGGTGGACGTACAACGACACCGCGCCGGGGCTGACCGCCGACGACCTCGCGGTGTACAAGAAGATCGGCACGAGCATGGCCGCCAGCAACGGCTACACGCCGGAGCAGTCCAGCGACCTGTACATCACCGACGGCACGATCGACGACTGGCTGTGGGGCAACCAGAAGATCTTCGCCTACACCTTCGAGATGTACCCGAGCGACACCGGTGGCGGCGGCGGCTTCTACCCGCCCGACGAGGTCATCGACCGTGAGACGGCGCGCAACAAGGACGCGGTGCTGCAGCTGCTGGAGAACGCGGACTGCATGTACCGGTCGATCGGCAAGGAAGCCCAGTACTGCGTCTAGGCGCGGGCCGGGCCGGCGCGGGGCGCCCCACCGCCAGGGGGGCGCCCCTTCGGCCGCTCAGCCGAGTACGGCCAGGGCGTCGATCTCGATCAGCAGGCCGGCGGGCAGGCCGACGTACACCGTGGTGCGGGCGGCGGGGACCTTGACGCCCTGCTCGTCGAAGTACGCGTTGTAGATCTCGTTCATCTCGGCGAAGTGGGCGGTGTCGGTCAGGTAGACGCGGATCATCACGGCGTCGTCCCAGTTCGAACCGCCGGCCTCCAGCACGGAGCGGACGTTCTCCAGCGTCTGGAGGGTCTGCTCGCGCAGCCCCGGGCCGGCGGTGACGGGCGCCTGCCCCTCGACGGCGGGCAGGTAGCCGACCTGGCCGGCGACCTGGAGGATGTTGCCCTTGCGCACGCCGTGCGAGAACTTCGCGGGCGGGGCGGGGTGCGACTCGGGGGTGACGGCGGTCTTCTCGCTCACGGGGTCGTCCTCTGCTTCGTTCGTGGTGTCCGGTGCGGAGCGGTGCTCCACCCTGATGGTGTCAGCGCGCGGCGGTACGGGTGGCGGCGGTTCGACCGGTTCGCTAGGGGGCGGGCGCGGCGCCGCCGGAACCGGGGGACGTTGACCCCTCGTCGTCAGCGGTGTTACACCACAGGCACCACCCGCACCACCAGGAGGCCCCATGCCCAGCGACGCCGTCCGACGCCTCGCCGCCGAACCCGTCGACCACCGTTTCAAGGGCCTCCCCCCGGACGCCGAGGCCGCCGGCCTCACCGTCGGCGAACTCGCCGCACAGGCCCGGGACCTCCACGACGGCGGCTTCACCACCCCCGTCCTCACCCTGGACGCCGACGCCCTCGACCACAACCTCACCGTCCTCGGCGAGTACGCCGCCCGCCACCACCTCGCCTTCGCCCCGCACGGCAAGACCTGCATGGCCCCCCAGCTCTTCGAGCGCCAGCTCGAACACGGCGCCTGGGGCATCACCGCCGCCGTACCCCACCAGGCCCGCGTCTACCGGGCCTTCGGGATCCAGCGGATCTTCCTCGCCAACGAGCTCGTCGACGCCGCCGCCCTGCGCTGGGTCGCCGCCGAACTCGCGGCCGACCCCGCCTTCCGGTTCGTCTGCTACGTCGACTCCGTGCGCGGCGTCGAGCTGATGGACCGCGCCCTGCGCGGACAGCCCGCCCGGGTCGACGTCGTCGTCGAACTCGGCGCCGGCGAGGGCGCCCGCACCGGCGCCCGCACCGACGAGAACTGCCGGGCCGTCGCCGACGCCGTGGCCGCCGCCCCCGCCCTGCGCCTGGTCGGCATCGCCGGGTACGAGGCCGAGGTCCCCGACGCCGACCCGGAGAAGGTGCACGCCTGGCTGCGCCGGCTCACCGGCCTCGCCGTGGAGTTCGACAAGGCCGGGCGGTTCGGCGAGGACGTCGAGGAGATCGTCGTCAGCGCGGGCGGGTCCGCCTGGTTCGACGCCGTCGCCGACGTCTTCGGGGAACTGCCCGAGCTCTCCCGGCCCGTGCTCAGACTGCTGCGCTCGGGCGCCTACGTCTCCCACGACCACGGCTGGTACTCCCGCCTCACCCCCTTCAACCGGGTCCCGCAGGAAGGCGGACTGCGCCCCGCGTTCCGGCTGTGGACCCAGGTCGTCTCCCGCCCCTCCCCCACCCAGGCCTTCGTCAACGCCGGCAAGCGCGACATCGCCTACGACCTCGGACTGCCCGAGGCCGAGCTCGTCCGGGACGCCCTCACCGGCGAGGAGCGGGCCGCCACCGGCGTACGGGTCGTCAAACTCTCCGACCAGCACGCCTGGCTGGAGACCGGCTCCGCCGAGGACGTGCGGGTCGGCGACTGGGTGGCGCTCGGCATGTCGCACCCCTGCACCATCTTCGAGAAGTGGCCGCTGATCCCCGTGGTCGGCGCCGACGGAGCCGTCCGCGAGTACGTGCGGACCTTCTTCTAGACCGGAGGCCGGTCATGGACCTCGTCATACGCGGCGCCCGCGTCGCCGACGGGACCGGCGGGGCGTCCCACCTCGCCGACGTCGGCGTGCACGAGGGACGGATCGCCGCCGTCGGGCGGCTGCCCGGCGGCGGCCGCCGGACCGTCGACGCGTACGGGCTCGTGCTCGCGCCCGGCTTCGTCGACATGCACGCCCACAGCGACCTCGCGCTGCTCCGCGACCCGGACCACAGCGCGAAGGCCGCCCAGGGCGTCACCCTGGAGGTCCTCGGCCAGGACGGGCTCTCGTACGCCCCCGTCGACGAGCGGACCCTCGCCCAGGTGCGGACCGCGATCGCCGGGTGGAACGGCACCGGGGACGACGTCGACTTCGACTGGAGGACCGTCGGGGAGTACCTCGACCGGCTCGACCGGGCCCACGGCGGACACGGCACCGCCGTGAACGCCGCCTACCTCGTCCCGCAGGGGACCGTACGGGCCCACGTCCTCGGCTGGGAGGACCGGCCCGCCACCCCCGCCGAGACGGACCGGATGCGCCGGCTGGTCGCCCGGGGGCTGGAGGACGGAGCCGTCGGCATGTCCTCCGGACTCACCTACACCCCCGGCATGTACGCCTCCGGAGCCGAACTCGCCGAGCTGTGCGCGGTCGTGGCCCGCTACGGCGGCTACTACTGCCCGCACCACCGCTCGTACGGGCGCGGCGCCCTCGCCGCCTACGCGGAGATGCTCGCCCTCGCCCGCGACACCGGCTGCGCCCTGCACCTGGCGCACGCCACCATGAACTTCGCCGAGAACCGGGGCCGCGCCCCCGAGCTGCTGGCCCTGCTGGACGCGGCGCTCGCCGAGGGCACCGACGTCACCCTCGACAGCTACCCGTACACCCCCGGCTGCACCACCCTCGCCGCCCTGCTGCCCAGCTGGGCGCACGAGGGCGGGCCCGCCGCCCTGCTGGCGCGGCTCGCCGACGGGGCCACCGCCGCGCGGATCCGCCACTCCCTGGAGGCGGAGGGGTCCGACGGGTGCCACGGGGTGCCGGTGGACTGGCCGTCCGTGGAGGTGTCGGGGACCACCGACCCCGCGTACGCGCACCTCGTCGGCACCCGCCTCGACGGCTGGGAGGGCGCCCGCCGGCTGCTGCTGGGCGACCGGCTGGGCACGACCGTCCTCCAGCACGTGGGCCACGAGGAGAACGTCCGGGCGATCATGCGCCACCGCGTCCACACCGGCGGCTCGGACGGCATCCTGCACGGCGCGAAGCCGCACCCGCGGGCGTACGGCACCTTCCCGCACTACCTCGGCCACTACGTGCGCGAGCTGGGCGTGCTCTCGCTGGAGGAGTGCGTGGCGCACCTGTCGGGCCGGCCCGCGGCGCGGCTGCGGCTGCCGGACCGGGGGCTGGTGCGCGAGGGCTACCGGGCCGACCTGGTGCTCTTCGACCCGCTGACGGTCGCGGCCGGGTCCACGTACGAGGAGCCGCGCAGGCCGCCTGCGGGGATCCCGCACGTGCTGATCGACGGGCGGTTCGTCATGCGGGACGGGCGCCGGACGGACGTGCTGGCCGGGCGGTCCGTCCGCAGAACGCCCGCCGGGCGGTAGGGGGTTCGGTCCGCCGCCCGCCCGAACAGGGCTTTCGCGGCGGCCGGCGGCCCGCCGCCGACACATACGATGAACGGCATGGCCGCCTTCGCCCTCCCCGCCCTCCTCTTCCTCGCCCTGTGCGTCAGCGCGTACAAGGACCGCCGGCGCTTCAGCAACGCGGTGCTGTTCGGGCTGACCTTCATCACCTTCTCGGCCGCCCTGCTCTTCCAGGTGACGGCGCTGCCGGGGTGGGCCGCCCTGACGATCATCGCGCTGGCCTTCGCCGCGCCCACGCTCGGCACGATGGCGATCGGCGGCTTCCTGATCGCCAACGGGGTGACGATGATCCGCAAGGAGGGCCGCCGTCCGGCCAACCTGCTGTCGCTGCTCGCCGGGCTCGGGATCTTCGGGATGGTCGCGGTGCTGATCGTCGTCCCGATGTTCCGCTCCACCGTCCTCAACGGCATGGCGGCGACCCTCACGCTGGTCGTCGCCTACGTCTCCTTCGTCTTCCTGTGCTTCCTCGGCTACGCCTTCCTCTACGGCCGGATCAAGGTGCGCGGGGACGTCGACCACGTGGTGATGCTCGGCTCCGGGCTGATCGGCGGGGACCGGGTGCCCCCGCTGCTGGCCTCGCGGCTGCGCAAGGGGCAGGAGATCTACGCGGCCCAGCTGGCCCGCGGCTCGCGCCCGCCGGTGCTGCTGACCTCGGGCGGCAAGGGGTCGGACGAGCGGGTCGCGGAGGCGCGGGCGATGGCGGACTGGCTGATCGCCGAGGGCGTCCCGGCGGAGCACGTCACGCTGGAGGACCGGTCGCGGACGACCGAGGAGAACATGCTGTTCTCGAAGGAGATCATGCTCGCGGACGACCCGGGCTACCGGTGCGTGGTCGTCACCAACAACTTCCACGCCTTCCGCGCCGCGATGATGGCCCGCAAGGCGGGGGTCAACGGGCAGGTCGTGGGCTCGCCGACGGCCCGCTACTTCTGGCCGAGCGCCACCCTGCGCGAGTTCGTCGCGGTGTTCTGGGAGCACCGGCGGGTGAACCTGTCGATCTGCGGGCTGCTGGTCGCGATCGGCGCCGCGGCCACCCTCGCCGCCCGCTGAGGCGCGGGGCGGGCGCCCGAGGTGCGTTCTTGGGGCCGGGGCCGGAGGATGGGGGCCTGGGGCACCGTAGGAGGTATCCGATGGACAGTGAAACCAACGAGCAGCCCACCCGGTCGGACCGGCTCTTCACCGGTGGTGAGCGCCCGTACGACCCCGAGGACCTGGTGATGGCGACCGGACACGACCCGACTCCGGAGCGGGTCGAGAAGGCGCGGAAGCTGATCGAGGAGAAGGGCCCGTCCGTCATCGAACGCTACCTGCCGTAGCGGACGGCCGGCCGGAAACGCTGCTGTGGGCCACGGCCCGGGGAGGCCCCCCGGGCCGTGGCCTTCTGCCGCTCGGCCGAGGGGCGCGCGGGGGGCGCGGTTGTGCGCCGGAGTGCGTGGCGGGCGCGGCGCATCCAGAATCGATGAAGGCTCGTTAGCCGTAGGGGGGACGCCCTACGGAGGTCAGATGAACAGCGTCGCCGTCGCCGTCGACTGGGAGCACCCCGCCGATCCCCGCCCGGGGCCCCGGCTGGAGCACGTGCGCACGTACGTGTCGAGCGGCGGCACCGACGGACACCTGTGGCACGGGGTCCCGACCCTGCTGCTCACCACCCTCGACCGGACCTCCGGCCGGGCGGCGCGCACCCCGCTGATCTACGGGCGGGACGCGGGCCGGCTGCTGGTGGTGGCCGCCGGTACGGGCGGGCCGCACCACCCGTCCTGGTACGGGAACCTCGTCGCGCACCCGGGGGTCCGGGTCCAGGTGGGCACGTCGGTGTTCGCGGCCTGGGCGCGGACGGCGAGCCCGGAGGAGCGGGAGACGTACTGGGAGGCGATGACGGCCCTGTGGCCCCGCTTCGACGACTACCGCGCCTCCGCCCGGCCCCGGGAGCTCCCGCTGGTGATCATCGAGGGCTGACCGGGGCGGCCGCTGACCGGGCGGGCCACTGAACGGGCGGGCCGCCGGAGCTGACATCCCCGCCCGCACCGCGGCCCCCCGCCACGCCCGCCGTGGCAGCATCGGCGCCATGCGCTACCGATACGCCACCGAGACCGACGCGCCCGCCCTGGCCCGGCTCTTCGCCGCCAACCACCACGACGCCCTGACCGAGGAGCAGCGCACCGCGCAGGGCTTCGTGCAGGGCACCTTCGACGAGGCCACCCTGCGGAACATGGCCGCCGCCGGCGAACTGCTCGTGGCGGACGACGGCCAGGGCCGGATCGCCGGCCTCCTCGCCCTGTCCGTCGCCGCCGACATGGCCGATCCGCCGGCCGCGGTGACCGGCCTGCTGCGGGCGCAGTCCGGACTCGCCTGGCGGGGCCGTCCGCTGGGCGAGGTGCCGTGGCTGCTGTACGGGCCGGTCGTGGTCGACGCCGCCTTCCGGGGGCACGGGGTGGCCCGGGGGCTGTTCGAGAAGGCCGTCGAGGCGTCGGCGGGCCGTGCGGAGGCCCTGGTCGCCTTCATCGAGGCGGGCAACGCCCCCTCCTGGCGGGTCCACGTGGACGCCTTCGGCATGACCCCGCTCGGCGACTACACCGTCGCGGAGCGGACGTACCACGCCGTCGCCACGCCGGCGGCGGGCTAGGGGCCGGCGGTGGGGTGTGGGGGTGTGGGGTGGGGGCGGCTGTCGGGCGTTGGATCAGCTGTTGGTGTTGAGGAAGCCGATGACCACCGCGCCCCACCAGCAGGCCTGGGAGACCAGGGCGGTCACCGCGCCCCAGAGGAGCAGCCCGCGGCCGGTCTCCCCGTCCACCGCTTCGAGGCGGCGGCCGAGCAGGCCCGCCTGGAGGCCGTTCACCGTGAGGGCGGCGACCAGGCCGAGCTTGGTGAGGGTCAGCGGGGAGTCGAGGTCGGGCTGGAGCATCAGTCCGCTGACCACGAGGCCCCCCAGGCCGGCCCAGATGGGCACGTGCAGGCGGGCGGTCGCGGCGACCACCTCGTCCAGGGTGCAGCGGCCGGTGACCCACAGGAGGCCGTAGTAGTCGGCGGACAGCACCGCGCCGAAGCCGAGGACCAGCGAGGCCAGGTGCGCGAAGAGCGCGGCGGAGTGCATGGCCGGGTCGGCCCGCATGTGCAGGGAGCACCAGAGCCCCGCCGCCAGGACGACCAGCGCGCACAGCGCGCCCGCCGCCACGGTCCACCAGGAGTCGTACAGGCGGACGGGGCGGGGGGAGAGTCTGGCTGCCGGCGAGGACATGGGGGCGGGCTCCGTCAGTACGAGGTGGCGCGGGGAGCGCCGGGCCGTCAAAGTGAGGTAAGGCTCACCTAAATGCCCTCGTCCGTCAATCCGGGTCCACGGGGCGGAACGGAGGGCCCGGACGGGCCCGGACACAACTCCCGCCGTACTCGCGGGTAGAGCGACGACGCCCGCAGGAGTGACCCCGCGGGGGTGACGAGCGCAACACCGGGCCGGATCGCCGCACCCCGCCCCCACCCGATCCGCAGGCCCGGGCGGCCGGGCGGCCGCCGTTTCAAAGGGTGGACGGGGAACCCACCCGTCCATCAGTTGAAACGGGACATTTCCCTCCTTGATGTCCGGCCGGAATGCCCAAGCGGACAAACAAAGAGGCCCGTAAGCTCCCGTCATGCAGGTGATCCAGTCAACGAAACTCGCCAATGTCTGCTACGAGATCCGCGGACCCGTCCTCGAAGAGGCGATGCGGCTCGAAGCGGCAGGTCATCGCATCCTCAAGCTCAACACCGGCAACCCCGCGGCCTTCGGCTTCGAGTGCCCGCCGGAGATCCTTGAGGACATGCTCCGCAACCTGGGCAACGCCCACGGCTACGGGGACGCGAAGGGCCTGCTGTCGGCCAGGCGCGCGGTCATGCAGCACTACCAGACCAAGGGCATCGACCTGGACGTCGAGGACATCTACCTCGGCAACGGCGTCTCCGAGCTGATCCAGATGTCGATGCAGGCGCTGCTCGACGACGGCGACGAAGTGCTGGTCCCCGCCCCCGACTACCCGCTGTGGACCGCCTCCGTCAGCCTGGCGGGCGGCACGGCGGTGCACTACCGGTGCGACGAGCAGTCCGACTGGATGCCCGACCTGGCGGACATCGAGCGCAAGATCACCGACCGCACCAAGGCGCTCGTGATCATCAACCCGAACAACCCGACCGGCGCCGTCTACGACGACGAGATGCTGCGGGGCCTGACGGACATCGCGCGCCGCCACAACCTGATCGTCTGCTCGGACGAGATCTACGACCGGATCCTCTACGACGGCGCCACGCACACCAACACCGCCGCCATCGCCCCCGACCTGATGGTCCTCACCTTCAACGGGCTGTCCAAGAACTACCGCGTCGCCGGCTACCGGGCCGGCTGGATGGCCGTCTGCGGCCCCAAGAAGCACGCGGCCTCGTACATCGAGGGCCTGACGATCCTGGCGAACATGCGCCTGTGCGCGAACATGCCCTCGCAGCACGCGGTGGCCACCGCGCTCGGCGGCCGGCAGTCGATCGTGGACCTGGTGCTCCCGGGCGGGCGGCTGCTGGAGCAGCGCGACGCGGCGTACGACCTGCTCACGCAGATCCCGGGCGTCACGTGCGTCAAGCCCAAGGGCGCGCTGTACCTGTTCCCGAAGCTGGACCCGGCCGTCTACAAGATCAAGGACGACCGGCAGATGGTCCTCGACCTGCTGCGGGCCGAGAAGATCATGGTCGTGCACGGGACGGGCTTCAACTGGCCCGAGCCGGACCACTTCCGGATCGTGACCCTGCCCAGCGCGAAGGACCTCTCGGACGCGGTGACGCGCATCGGGCGCTTCCTGGACGGCTACGGGCAGCACTGACGGGGGGACGGGGGCGGGGGCGCCTGCGGGCGCGCCTATGGGGTGCCTGCGGGCGCGCCTGTGGGGCGTCTGCGGGGGCGGCGTCCCAGAGTCCGGATACAGCTCAACTTTAGAACAGATCCAAGGTAGGATGGTCTCCTGACCCCGCAGGAGGCCTCCTCATGTACGAGCCGATCCGCTCCAAGTCGGCCGTCCACGTCGTGGACGGCAGCCGCAGCGAACCCCAGTACCCGCAGAGCAGCCGGGGCGAAGCCCTGGACATCCAGCTCGCCGGACACCTCGCGGCCCTGCTCGCCGTCACCGACGAGCTCTGCCTGGAGGACGGCGGCGCCGCCCGCATCGCGGAGCAGGTGACCCGCCTGCGCGGCGCCCAGCCGCTACGGGTCGCCCACCCGGCCCCGCCCGTGGGCGCCGACACCCTCACGCTCCACCGCCGGGCCCACGACCTCGCCGCCCGCGCCCTCCTCGTCGCCGCCTCCCGCGCCGACACCGCCGTGGCCATCCTCGCCGCCCAGCGCATGGACGCCCACGCCGCCGCCGCCAACCTGGCCGGCGCCCACTGACGGCCCCGGTCCGGGGCCGCGGAGGCTCCGGACCGGGCGCCACACACTCCGGCGGGGGATGCCCTGCCCTTCGCCGTACCGTGACGTGCCCTCGCGGCCACGGGCCGGCCATCGCCCCCTCGAGGGGCCGGGGGCCGGCCGGTGTTTGCCCACCCGCCTCCCCGTGTGCGGGGCGGTGGGGTGGGGGGCGGTAGCCCGCCGGGCGGTGACCGGGAAGTGAGGCGGTACCGAATGGGGCGGGGCCCGAGCAGGGGGTTCTCAGGGAGGGTTGGGGGTTTCCCGTCAGTCTCATCGTCCTTCCGCGTCGGGCCGGTCAGTCAAGAGCGCTCCTTCGTCGCGTCGCTTCGCGATGTCGCTGCGCTCCACTCTTG
>NZ_JBFBGN010000078.1:0-33849 GCF_040684675.1 Streptomyces sp. NPDC089915
CGCCGGGCCGCCCGCCCGGCGCCGGGGGCGGTGCGGGGGCGCGGAGCAGGCCGACGGTACCGGCCGAGGCGACGCGCTCGGTGCGGCCGTCGACGGTCAGGTCGACGGCGGCGGCGTCGCACGGGGTACGGAGGAGGAAGGCGGCGAGTTCCCGGCAGGTCGTGGCCTCGTCGTCGCCGGTGCCGATCGCCTCCAGCATCTCGGCCGGCGACGGCGCCCGGTGCGGGGCCGGGCCGGTGGGGTGCCCGTCGCGATCCGACACGTGTCCTCCGCTCCCGGGCCCGGCCGGCGGCCCGGTGCGGGCCGTCGGCCGTCCCATTCCACCAGCCCGGGCGCGGCGGGCGGGGCAGCGCGCCGGTCGGTCACCGCGGCGGGGCCAGGCGCTCCCAGAGGAAGGTGTGCACCAGTGCCTCGTTGAAGGCGGTCTGCTGGTGGTCGGTGGCCCCGGAGTGGCCGCCGCCCAGGTGTTCGTGGAAGAGCACGGGGTGCCCGAACTCGCGCAGCCGGGCGGCCGCCTTGCGGGCGTGGCCGGGGTGGACTCGGTCGTCGCGGGTGGAGGTGAGCAGGAGCAGCGGCGGGTACGGGGGGCCGTCGGCGCGGATGCGGTGGTACGGGGAGAGGGCCTCCAGGTGCGGCCGGTCGGCGGGGTCGTCGGGGTCGCCGTACTCGGCGGTCCAGCTGGCTCCGGCGAGGAGCTTGTGGAAGCGGAGCATGTCGAGGAGGGGGACGTGGGCGACGACCGCGCCGAAGAGTCCGGGCTCGCGGGTGAGCATCGCGCCCATCAGGAGGCCGCCGTTGCTGCCGCCCTCGATGCCGAGCTGGGCGGGGGTGGTGATGCCTCGGGCGGTGAGGTCGCGGGCGACGGCGGCGAAGTCCTCGTAGGCCCGGACCCGGTTCGCACCGAGGGCGGCCTGGTGCCAGGCGGGCCCGTACTCGCGCCCGCCCCGGATGCCGGCGACCACGTACGTCCCGCCGCGCGCGAGCCAGGCGCGGCCGGTGACGGCGCTGTAGTACGGGACCATCGAGACCTCGAAGCCGCCGTAGCCGTAGAGCAGGGCGGGGCCGGGGCCGGGGCGGTCCTCGGGGCCGATGACGAAGTAGGGCACCCGGGTGCCGTCGGGTGAGGTGGCGAAGTACTGGCTGACGGTGAGGCCGTCGGTGTCGAAGAGGGCGGGGGCCTGCTTGAGCGTCTCGCCGCCGCCGGTGCCGGCCTCGCCCCGGTAGAGGGTGGAGGGCTGGAGGTGGCCGGTGACGTCGAGGAAGTACTCGTCGCTCCCGTCGGGGTCGGTGCCGGTCACCGTGGCCGTCGACAGCGGGGGTACGCCGGCCAGGGGGGCGCGGGTCCAGCCGTCCGGGCCGGGGGTGAGGAGCTCCAGGCGGGAGGAGACGTCGGCGCGGGTGCGCAGGATGAGGTGGTTGCGGGTCCAGTCGTAGCCGGCGAGGGCGGTGCGCTCGTCGGGGGTGAACAGGACCTGCGGGGTGCGGTCGCCGGCCCGGTAGGCGTCGAAGCCGAAGGCGAGGAGGCTGCCGGCGGGGTGTCCGAGCCAGGGCGAGCGGGGGTTGACGAGGAGCCAGTCGCGGTGGACGCCGGCGATCGCGTCGTCCGGTACGTCGATCTTCTCGGGCCGGGCGGCGGCTCCTGCGGTTCCGGGGGTTCCGGGGGTTCCGGGGAGGAGGAACAACTCCTGGTTCCAGAAGTCGATGGAGCGGAGGACGAAGTCCCGTTCGAAGCCGGGGGTGTGGTCGCGCCAGCCGGATGCGGACAGGTCGGCGGGGCGGCCCTCGTAGACGGTTTCGGCCTCGTGCAGGGGGGTGCCGCGGCGCCACCGGCGGACCTGGAGGGGGTAGCCGGAGGGGGACATGGAGCCGGGGCCGAAGTCGGTGCCGATCCAGAGGTGGTCGTCGTCGATCCAGCCGGCCCGGGTCTTGGCCTCGTCGACGGTGAACCCGTCCTCGACGAACCGGAGCGTCTCCAGGTCGAACTCGCGCACCACGCAGGCGTCGGCGCCGTCCCGGGAGAGCATGACGAGGGCGTGGCGGTGGTCCGGGGCCAGGACGCGGCTGCCGGCCCAGGCCCACGGCTCGCCCTCGGCCTCGGCGAGCGCGTCGAGGTCGAGGACGGTCTCCCACTCCGGCCGCTCGGTGCGGTACTCCTCCAGGCCGGTGCGGCGCCAGATGCCGCGCAGCCGGTCGGCATCCTGCCAGAAGTTGTAGAGGTGGCGGCCGCGCCGGACCACGTACGGGATCCGGCCGTCGTCGTCGAGCACCTCCCGCACCTCGCGCTCCAGCACCTTGAACGCGGGGTCAGGGGTCAGCGCCGCGACGGTCTCCGCGTTGCGCTCCCGCACCCAGTCGAGGGCGGCCTCGCCGGTCACGTCCTCCAGCCAGAGGTAGGGGTCGTCTGCGGGGGAACCGGGCGCGGGGTCGCGGGGGGCTTCGTGGCTCATCCGCCGATTGTGCCGGACGGCGGCACGGGCACGGGCGGCTAGGCCGTCTCTTCCGGATCTTGCCGGTCAGGCCCGCGTCGTCCGGTGCCGTGCATCGGCGCCTTGGCGGGGCGCCGCCGTACTGGACGTACTTGGTGCCCCGCCAAGGCGGCGAGGTGCGGTGCCGGGCGGCGCGGGCCAGGCAAGATCCGGAAGAGACGGCCTACACCTCGGTGTGGTGGAGGGTCTCCAGGCGGGCCAGGTCGTCCCCGGTCAGGCGGAGGGCGCCGGCGGCCACGTTGGCGTCGAGGTGGGCGGGGTTGCCGGTGCCGGGGATGGCCAGGACGTGGGGGCCGCGGTGCAGGGTCCAGGCGAGGCGGACCTGGGCGGTGCTCGCCCCGTGGGCCCGGGCGACGGACTCCAGCACCTCGCTCTCCGCGCCGCCGGCGCCGTCCTCGCCCCGGGCGGCGGCGATGGAGTAGAAGGGCACGAAGGCGATGCCCTGCTCGCCGCAGGAGCGGACGAACTCGTCCTGCCCGGCGCCCGTGCCGATGCCGTACCGGTTCTGCACGCACACGACGGGGGCGATGGCCCGGGCCTCCGCGAGCTGCTCCGGCCTGACGTTGGAGACGCCGAGGTGGCGGATGAGGCCGGCTTCGCGGAGTTCGGCGAGGGCGCCGAAGCGCTCGGCGAGCGAGTCGGTGCCGACGACGCGCAGGTTGACCAGGTCGAGGTGGTCGCGGCCGAGCTGGCGGAGGTTCTCCTCGACCTGGCCGCGCAGCTCGCTCGGGGTGCGGGCGTGTGCGGCCCACTCCCCCGAGGCGTCGCGGCGGGGGCCGACCTTGGTGGCGATGACCAGGTCGTCCGGGTAGGGGCCGCCGAGGGCGCGGTTGATCAGCTCGTTGGCGGAGCGCAGCGGGGAGAAGTAGAAGGCGGCGGTGTCGATGTGGTTGACGCCGAGTTCGACGGCGCGGCGCAGCACGGCGACGGCGCGGTCGCGGTCGCCGGGCACGGAGTCGGCCCGCAGGGCGGGTCCGTCCTGGGGCACGCGCATGGCGCCGAAGCCGATGCGGTTGACCTTCATGTCCCCCAGGGTCCAGGTGCCCGAGGCGGCGGCGGTGATCGTTTCTGTGGTCATCCGGGGATGATCTCCCGCCGCGCGCCTCGCGCACCAGGCGTTCCGTCGAGTAGACACTGTCTACTACCGGCTGGTAAACAGTGCGCATGGAACCGTTGGGGGAAGAGGGGCCGGGAACGACGCTGCGCGAGCGGCTGGTCGACGCCGGGGTGGAACTGCTCGCGGCCGAGGGGCCGGGAGCGCTGGGACTGCGGGAGATCGCACGCCGCGCCGGGGTGTCGCACGGGGCGCCCCGCCGGTACTTCCCCACCCACCGGTCCCTGCTGTCGGCGGTCGCCCGGCGCGGGTTCGAGGAGCTCTCCGCCAGGTTCGTGGTGGCGATCGCCGGGCAGTCCCGGCCGCGTGAGCAGGTGCGGGCGCTGGGGCGGGCGTACGTGGGCTACGCGCTGGAGCGGCGCGGGATGTTCGAGCTGATGTTCCGCCACGACCTGCTGGACGGCACCGGCCAGGACCCGGCGGAGGCCGGTCCCCGGCTGCGGGAGTCGACGCGGCCGCTGTTCGAGCTGCTGACCGCCCTGGTCGGCCGGTGCGGGGCGGCGGCGCCCGGGGTGACGGCCGCCGCGCTGTGGGCCAATCTGCACGGGGTGGCCCAGCTGTGGGCCTGGGGCAGCCTGCCGCTGGCCCTCGGGGAGGATGACGGGCGGGTGGACGTGGACCGCCTGGTGGCGGCCGCCCTGGACGCCCACCTCGGCCCGGAGCCGGCGTGAGGCGGCGGCTCGCGCTCCTGGCGAGCGTGGGCGGGGCGGCGCTGGTCGCCCTCGACGGCACGGTGCTGATGGTGGTGCAGCCCGCGCTGCGCCGGGACCTCGGGGCGGGCGTGGCCGAGGTCCAGTGGACGAGCACCGCCTACCTGCTCACCGTCGCCGCCTTCCTGGTCCTCGCGGGCCGTCTCGGGGACCGGTACGGGCACACCCGTCTCCTGGCGACCGGGGTGCTCGGCTTCGCGGCGGCGTCGGCGGGGATCGCGCTGGCGCCCGGAGTCGGCTGGGTGATCGGGCTGCGCGCGGTCCAGGGGATGTTCGGAGCCCTGGCGCAGCCGGCCACGCTCGCCCTGCTGCGGCTGGCTTACCCGCCGGAGCTGCTGGGCAGGCCGGTGGCGGTGCGGACCGCCGCGATCGGGGTGGCCGCGGCGGCGGGGCCGCTGCTGGGCGGGGTGCTGGTGGCGGGGTTCGGCTGGCGGTCGGTGTTCGTGCTGAACGTCCCGGCCGCGCTGGCCGTCGCCGCGCTCGCACTCGCCGTACGGGTGCCCGCGCCGCCCCCGGCCGGGCCGGCCCGGCTGGGGGCGGCGGGTCCGGCCCTGCTCGCGCTGGCCCTGGCGGGCCTGGTGCACGCGTTGGCCGGCGTACCGGCGTACGGGTGGGCCGCGCCGCGGACGCTGCTGGGGCTCGGGGCCGCCGCCGGGCTGGGGGCACTCTTCGTCCGGGGCGAACGGCGGGCGCGGCAGCCGCTGGTGCCGGCCGAGGTGGCCCGGTCGCGGCCGGTGGCGGCCTCGATGGCACTGCTGCTGGCGGTCTCCGCCGGGATGTTCGGGGCGCTGTTCACCGCCACCTTCCTGCTCCAGGACGTACGGGGGCTGGGTCCGCTGGAGACGGGGCTGCGGGTGCTGCCGCTGACCGCGCTGATGGTCGCCGGGGCGCCGGTGGCGGCGGCCGCGCTGCGCCGGTACGGGGCACGGCGGACGGCGCTCGCCGGGACCGGGCTGGTGGTCCTCGGCATCGCGGGGCTGGACACGGCCGGCGGGGTGGCGTTCGGGCTGCTCGGGGCCGGGTTCGCCGCGGTGATGGTCACGGCGACCGGGACGGTGGTGGGCGACGCTCCGCCCGGGTTCGCGGGGGTGGTGGGCGGGCTCAAGCAGACGGCGATGAACGTCGGTCCCTCGCTCGGCATTGCGGCCGCGGCGGGGGCCGGGGCGGCGGGAACGGCCCCCGCCGGACGGCCGCTCACGGTACTGGCCCTCCTGGCGGGCCTGGGCCTGGCGGCGGCCCGACTGCTCCCGGGACGCGGGGCCGCCGGTGCGGCGGCCGAATAGCCGACGCCCGGCCGAGCCGGGTCCGGCGACCGCGGCCCGGGGCGGGCCCGGGCGGGACGGGCTCGGGCGGGACGGGCTCGGGCGGGACGGGAGGTGCGGTTCCGGCCCGGTGTGGGGTGCCGGGCCGGAACCGTGGGGCGTGGGGGGTCAGGGGGTGAGGGTCCAGCGTTGGGTCGTGGCGCCCGTGCAAGGGGTGCGGGTGAGGGTGGTGCCGTTGGCCGTGCCGTTGCCGGACGGGGTCAGGCACTGGCCCGCCGTGCGGAGGCTGCCGTCCGGGCCGGGCTGCCAGGTCTGGGCGGGGGTGCCCGCGCAGGGCTGGACGGTGACCCGCGCCGGGTCGGCGGCGTCCAGGCAGACGCCGCCCAGGCCGGTGAGGCGGCCGTCGCCCTGGAGGGTCCAGCGCTGGTTGGGGCCGCCGTGGCAGGAATAGAGGGTGGGGGCGGTGCCGGGGGCGGTGGCGCTGTGCGGCAGGTCGGCGCAGCTCGCGGAGGCCGCGTTGACGAGGGTGGCGTCGGCGGGCAGGGGCGTGGGCCGGCCGGTGAGGGTGATCTCGGCGGCGCTGGTCCAGGGGCCGCGGCCGCCCGCCTCGGTCAGGGCTCTCAGCCGCAGGTAGCGGCCGGTGCGGGGGGCGAGGGTGACGGATTTGGCGGCGGCGGTGTCGGCGAAGGTGCCGGTGGCGGCCGGGGTGCCCCAGTCGGTGGTGGTGTCGGAGACGTAGACCTCGTAGCCGCCGATCCGGCCGTTGACGCCGCCGTCCTGGCGGGGCAGGTAGCCGAGGCCGTCGACGGTGTAGCGGGCGCCGAGGTCGATGCGGATCTCGTGCGGAAGGGCGGCGGGCTTGTTCGAGGACCAGGCGGTGTGCCAGAGGGTCGCGGGGTCGCCGTCGAAGGCGTTGACGGCGGCGCCGTTCTCGGCGGCGGTCTCCTGGCTGTCGGCGGAGACCAGGCTCCAGCCGGCGGAGGGGACGGGGGACGAGGTGACGGGGATCGGGTCGGCCGCGGGGACGGAGGTCCCGGTGGCGGTGACGCTGAAGGCGCCCGCCTTCGTACCGGTCTTGACCCACAGGACGCCGCCCCGGTCGGCCGGGTCGAAGAACCAGCCGGTGGCGGCGGAGTCGTAGGCGCTCTTGTCCGCCAGGCGGGGCAGTGCCGCGCCGTCCGCCGTGAGGGCGGTGGGGGCGGTGGCCACGTGGAGGGTGAGCTCGTAGCCGCGCGAGGCGGGCTTTCCGGCGTAACTCCCCTGGGGAGCGCCGACGTTGACGGTGACGGTGCCGGAGCCGCTCGCCGGGGCGGTGACGTCGACCTGCTGGCGGGCGTATGCGCCCGTGGCGTAGGCGCGGGTGCGGCCGTCGTCCTCGTACAGGCTGAAGGAGGAGGCGCCGCGCGGGTGGATGTCGTAGGTGAGGGTGGAGACGGGCTTCTCGCCGCCGTAGTTCATCTGCGGCCACATCGGGACGACGGCGCCGCCCTTGACGAAGAGCGGCAGGGTGTCGAGGGGCGCCCGGTAGCCGTTCAGCCAGCCGGGGCCCGCGTACGTCTTGCCCGTCCAGTAGTCCGTCCAGGTCCCCGCGGGCAGGTAGATGCCGTCGCGCACGGAGGTGTCGGAGACGACGGGCGCGACGAGGAAGGAGTCGCCGGCCATGAACTGGCCGCTGGTGAGGTTGCCCCGGGCCACCGGGTCATCGGGGTACTCCAGGACCATGGCGCGCGTGCTGGGGACGCCGGTGTCGTGGGCGACGCGGCTCATCGTGTACAGGTAGGGCATCAGCCGCATCTTCAGCTGGAGGTACTTGCGGTTGATGGAGAGGTACGGCTCGGCGAAGCGCCAGGGCTGCTTGTCCTGGTAGCCGGCGGACGGGTTGACGGCGCCCCAGCCGGACATGGTCATGAAGGCGGGGGTGAACGCCTTCCACTGGAGGTCGCGGGCGTACGTCTTGGGGCTGCCGCCGAAGATCCCGTCGACGTCGCCGGAGGCGTAGTTGAGGCCGGACAGCCCGGCGCCCGCGATGGCGGGGACGTGCCAGCGCATGTCGTCCCAGGTGCCGTACGTGTCACCGGTCCAGACGACGGCGTTGCGCTGGGTTCCGGCCCAGCCGTCGACGGTCCAGACGTAGCGGCGGGCGTCCGAGTTCTTCTCGATGCCGTCGACGGCCTGCTGGACGCCCTGGAAGGCGGTCTTGTAGCCGCCGCCGATCCACGCCACGTCGGTCTTGACCCCGCGAGAGCCGGCGGTGGCGACCTCGTCGGCGATGGAGCCGAGGCCGGTGGAGGTCCACAGGCCGGTCTGGAATCCCTTGGCCTTCAGGGCGTCGACGGTGGACTTCAGGGGCGCGGTGTAACCGCAGCCGTAGCCGTCGTTGGGCAGGAACCAGCCCGAGGGCATGTCCGCGGCGCGGGCGTCGGAGGCGTACCCGGCCACGTCGGGGGTGGTCTGGTGGCGCAGCCGGCCGTGGTCGCCCTGGTAGTCGGGGTTCGAGGCGTTGAAGCAGTCGGCGTTGCCGAGTTCGAAGCCCCACTGGGGCGCCATGAACGGCTTTCCGCTGACGTCGGTGTAGGCGTCGAGGACGGATTTGAGGGAGCCGCCCGTGAAGTACCAGGCGTCGAACCGGTTCTCGTCGTGGGTGAGGGTGGTGGGGGCGTTGAAGGCGTACGAGCCGGGGGCCCAGGTGTTGCGCATGACGCCGTAGTCGTTGGTGGACATGTAGAAGGGGGCCGGGCTCGCGTTGTCGTTCTCGCGCCACTTGTTGTCGACGGCCACGGGGACGGTCTTGTCGCGCAGCGCCCATTCGCCCAGGCGCAGACCGGTGCCGTAGAACTGCTCGTCGGCGCCGCGCGCCAGGGTCTGGACGGTCTTGCCGCCGCCCCACTTGGTGGGCTGGGTCTCCTGCCAGACGGGGGTGGAGTCGTCGGCCCGGTAGACGGAGAACATCAGGGGCGACTTGGTGACGTGGATGGAGAGGGAGCCGGTGCTGATCCGGTAGTAGGTGCCCGCGTCGGTGTAACTCGCCGCCACGGGGCCGAAGTCGGTGGTGGGGGCGAGGTCGGTGCCGGCCGGGTCGTCGGTGAAGGAGCCGTCCGGGGACAGCCAGAGCCGGAAGATGTCGGCGCGGGCGACGGTGACGCGGGCCTTGGCCCCGCTGGTGGTGCTCACGGTGAAGGTGCCGCCCGACTGGGACAGGCCGGTGGCGGAGCCCGCGGTGGAGGACGGGGCCGCCGGGGCGGCGGCCGCGCGGGCCGTGGCCGGTCCGGCCGCCGCGAGGCCGGCGACGGCGAGGACGCCGGCGAGCAGGGCCGCGAGCCGGCTGCGGGCGCGGGCGCGGGGGCGCGGGGGGTCGTGCCGGGTGCGGGGGTGGTCGTGCCTCGTGGTCGGTCTCGTCGTGCTCGGCGGACGCGTCTGACTCATCGGGCAGCTCCTCGTGCGGTCCGGATGGCGGACAAGCGCTTTGGCATGCACCCGGAAAGATAGCGATCCCGGCGGGGTTGGTGAAGGAACTTGCTCGAAGTGCTGTGCGAGCACGCAGCTTCGAGCAGATTCCGAGCGGCGGAAGCCCTGTCCGGGAATGAGCGTTTGCCCCTCCCCGGACAGGGCACGGCCTCGGGCCGGTCAGCCGGCGCTGACGCGGATCTTGGACTGGCCGTGGCCGAGGGTCTCCCAGTCGTCCATGAACCGGGCCTTCAGCCCGTGCCGGGCCGCGAGGGCCACGAGGGTCTCGGTGCGGTAGTAGAAGTCCTCCCGCAGCACCTGGTGTTCGGCGCCCTCGGTGCGGTCGAAGGTGAAGTCGAACCAGCCGCCGGGCGCGAGCACCCGCTCCACGTGGGCCAGGCACTCGTCGATGATCCCGATCGGCGAGTGGGAGAACACGCTGTGCGCGTGGACCACGTCGAAGTGGCGGTCGGGCAGGAAGTCCAGGGTGAGGTCCTGGGTGATCGTGAGGTACGGCAGCTTGTCCTGGAGCCCGCGCCCGGACAGGGTCCGCTTGGCGGCTATGAGGATGTCGGGCGAGATGTCGATGCCGTAGTAGTGGCCCGCGTCGAGGTGCTCGATGAACCTCCAGCCCGCGCGCAGGTTCCCGCAGCCGATGTCGAGCATGCGGTGGCGCGGGGACAGGCCGTGGCCCGCGAGGTAGTCGAACTGCATCTTGCCCAGGGCCAGCCAGCGGTCGTGGGTCTGGCTGCCGACGGCGGCCTCCGGGTTGCGGCCGGTGTCGGAGGCCATGACCGCGCGGTAGTAGCCCACGTGGTCGGGGTGCTTGAAGCGCAGCCAGCCGTCGCGGGCGGCGCGGCGTACGTACGGGGCGATGCGGGTCGGGTTGCTCAGCGCGTAGCGGACCTTGTGGCCGACGCTGGCGCGGTCGGCGGTGAGGTTCTTCCTGGTGGCCATGAGGGGTCTCCCCTGGGGTGCTCGGTCGTACGGTGCGTGTATGCGTGTGTGCGTGCGGTTCGCGGGGCGTACGGGGCGGGTGGGGTGTGGGACGGTGTTCCTGCGCCGGGGGCCCGCGCCGGTCAGGCGGTGCGGCGGCGCAGGACGAGCAGGGTCAGGCCCACGAGTGCGGCGGCGGCCCCGAGGTAGAGGGCGGAGTCGATCCACTGGAAGGTCCAGAAGTCGCCGCTGGGATAGACCTTGTGGTAGCGGGCGACGAACCCGTGTTCCGCCATGCACTGGCGGAGCTCCTCGCCGGAGGTCTGGCAGACGGTGTTGATGGAGTGCTCGCGGCCGTCGGGGGTGAGGTAGCCGAACTCGCCCGTGGACCAGGCGCTGCCGACGGGCCGCTTGGGGGTCATGCCCGGGGTGATCCGGGTCTCCGGGTCGATCCAGCTCCTGCGGAAGTAGGTGGCGAACACCATGGCCGTGCCGATGGCCGTGAGGGCCGCCGCCATGGCCGGCAGCACGCGGGGCACCAGCAGGCCCGCCAGGGTTCCCGCGGCCAGGCCGAAGAGGGCGCAGGCCACGGGGGCGGGGCCGGTGGCGTTGTACACGGGGGCGTCGTGCCAGTACAGGCCGTCGAGGGTGTTGGCGATGGGCAGCCACCACCAGGCGACGAGGGCGGCGACGACCACCGAGGCGACGACGGCGCAGAGCGCCGCGAGGCCGAAGCGGGCCGCGAACCAGCGGCGGGGGCCGACGCCCTGGGTGAGGGCCAGCTTGAAGGTGCCGGTCTCCAGTTCGCGGCCGATGAGCGGCGCTCCCCAGAACACACCGATGAGGGCGGGCAGGAGGAGGCCGGCGGTGCCCAGGACCCGGATCGCGGTGGTGTTGCCCTGCAGGATCTCGAAGGTGGCGAGGCTTTCGCAGCCGCCGTTCCAGCCGGGACAGGGGGTCCAGCCGTACTGGTCGATCAGCCGCGTCATTTCGGAGCGCCGGTACGCCACCCAGGCCGCGCAGGCCACCAGCAGGGCGGCGCCCGAGAGGATCAACGGCCGTTGCTGGCGCCAGGCCAGCCAGAGCACGCCCTTCACGCGACGGCCTCCTTCGTGGGGTCCGCCGCGTCGGCGTCGGGCTTGGGGGTGTGGAGGTGTGCGAGCAACAGGGTTTCCAGGGAGGGGGTTTCGGCTATCCAGCGCCCGTCGGGGGCGTCCGGTTCCGCGGGCCCGCCGCGGACGAGGGCGGTGACCTGCCGGCCGGCGACGGCGGCGTGCACGACGGTGCCGCGGTCGAAGTCGCGGGGCAGGCCGTCGCGCTCCATCGGGTCGGCGCGGCCGGTGAGCCGGGTGTGCCCCGCGCACAGGTCCTGGACGTCACCGGCCAGGCGGACGGTGCCGCCCGTGAGGAGCAGGACGTGGTCGCAGACGTCCTCCAGTTCGGCGAGCACGTGGGTGGACATCACGATGCCCGTGCCGCGTTCGGCCGCCTCGGCCATGAGCAGGCCCATGACCTCGTGGCGGGCGAGCGGGTCGAGGTCGGCGAGCGGCTCGTCGAGGAGCAGCAGGTCGGCCCGCTTGCCGAGGACGAGGGCCAGGGCCACCCGGGTGCGGCTGCCCCCGGAGAGGGAGCCGATCCGCGCGTCGAAAGGGACGTCCCCGCCGCGCACGAGGCTTTCGGCGGCGGCCTGGTCCCATTGGCCGGGGTTCAGCTCGCGGCCGAGGCGGAGGGTCTCGGCGACGGTGAAGCGGGCGTGGAGCGGTTTCTCCTGGGCGAGGAAGGCGGTGCGGCGGCGCGCCTCGGCGGTGCCGGGGGCGTGGCCGAAGACCCGTATCCGCCCGGCGGTGGGGCGCAGCAGGCCGGCCGCTAGCTGGAGCAGGGTGCTCTTGCCGGCGCCGTTGGGGCCGACGAGGGCGGTGACCCGGCCCGGGGGCAGTTCGACGTCGCAGGCCCGCAGGGCCCGCCGGCCCGGGAAGTCCCGTCCCAGGCCGGCGGCGGCCAGGGCCGGCGCGGGGTCGTCCGGCGCGTGGTGGGGATCGTTCTCGTGGGGATCGTTCACGCCGTGTCCTCTCTCGACTGTCCGGGCGCGGGCCCGGAGGGGTTGAAGCTGTCGTCCACGACGGCCGCGACGAGCGCCGTGATGTCCTCGCGGTCCAGTCCGGCCTCACGGGCCCGTTCCACCCATCCGGCGAGGGCGGTGCGCAGCGGCGAGTCCGCCGCCGCCTGGGGGTGGGAGAGCGAGCGCCGTACGAACGTGCCCGCGCCGGGGCGGGGTTCGACGAGGCCCTCGCGTTCGAGTTCCCGGTACGCCTTGAGGACGGTGTTGGGGTTGATCGCGGTGGCCGCGACCACCTCACGGGCCGTCGGCAGCCGGTCGCCGGGCTCCAGCACGCCCAGGCGCAGGGCCTGTTTGACCTGGGTGACGAGTTGCAGATAGGTCGCGACGCCGCTGCGCCGGTCCACGCGGAACTCCATGGTCTCCTTCCTGCACTATTCCACTAACGTGTTAGTGGAATAGTGCAGACGAGGTGAGTGATCGTCAAACCGGGGGTGGCGGAGTATGACCGAACGGTCACAGCGCACCGAGGACGGAACGCGGGGGCCTGACCAGCCATCTAGGTGATCAACGGGCCCGGAACGGGGCGCGCTCTACGTGACGGTGAGACCGGCGGAGCCGGGTGTGGACAGCAAGGTGGGCGGGGATGAAGGCGGAATCGGTGGCGGGCGACGAAACGGGTGCCCTGGCCGGGCGGGAGGGTTCCGACACCCTTGCCCTGGCCGGGCGGGGAGGGGTGGGCACCCATGCCCTGGCCGGGCGGGGAGCGTCCGACACGGAGGCCCCGACCCGTCGGGAGGGGTCCGCCACTGAGCCCCCGACCGGGCGGGAGGCCACCGACGCCGAGGCCCGCACCGGGCGGGACCAGGCCGACGCCGAGGCCGGGCGTGAGCGTGCTGACACCGCCGAGCGGGGGCAGGACCACGCCGCCGAACACGAGCGGCCCGAGGCCGACGACGCCGCCGCCGAGCCGGAGGGCGCCGGCACCCTCGCCGGGCGGAAGCAGGCCGACGCCGATGACGTGGCCAAGCGGGGGCAGGCCGAAACCGGCGACCTCGCCAGGCAACGGGCCGAGGCCGACGCAGCCGCCCAGCGCGGACAGGCTCACGCGAATGCCCTGACCAGGCGAAAGGGCGCCGACAGCGACGATCTCACCGAACGCGAGCAGTCCGACGCCGACGCCCTCGCCGAGCGCGAGGACGCCGGCACGAGCGACGTCGCCGGGCGGGAACACGCCAACACCGATGCCCTGGACGGGCAGAAGCACGGCCACACCGACGGCCGGGCCGAGCGCGAGCACGCCGATACGGACGACGTCGCCGGGCGGGAGCGGGCCGACACCGCCGTCCCGAAGGGGCCTGAGCGGACGGAGTCCGGCGTCCCGAAGGGGTCTGAGCGGACGGAGTCCGGCTCCGGGGCCGCCTCCGGGAGCGCTTCGGGCGAAGCGGACTCGGGCTCCGGTGCTCGGACGGCCTCGGGCAGCGGGGAGCGTCTGGACGCTGACGGTGCTTCAGGGAGGCGCGCCGAGCGCGGGGGCCGGGGCGACGCCCGGGCCGTGGACGCCGGCGCCCGTTCCCAGGAGGCGGAAGGCGGAGGCGGAGCGCGCACCCCTGCCGACAAGGCCGTTCCGGTGGACGTCCCCGGTGGTGCCGGGCCCGCAAGCGCGGACTCCTCCGGGGACGGAGCCGAGGAGCAGGAGGCCTCGGCCGAGCCCACACCCCCGGGCACTGGCCGTCGCAGTGAGGAGACCGCCCCTCAGGGGGGCGACCAGTCCGGTGCCAAGGCCCCCAAGGCCACGGCCGAGGGCGGCCCGGACGCCGCCCGACGCCCCTCGTGGGCGAAGCGGGACGACACCCGCCCGTCGGGCCCGGACCGGCGTGCGGCCCAGGGCGAGGAGGCCCCGGAAGGGGCGGGCGAGCCGCAGGACAAGACCGACACACCCGCACGGCGCCCCTCGTGGGCACACGCCGACGACCGGCCCGAGAAGGACGGCGCCCCGGGCGAAGGCCGCACGGACACTCGGCGTACCGAGGTCGAGGACAAGGCCGGGCCCGGCGGACGGCAGCCGGGGGAAGGGGACGAGACGTCCGCACGGCGGAAGCCGCAGGACGCGGCCCCCGCCGCCGAGGAGCCGACGAGCGCCCGACGGGCCCCGGCCCAGGACGACCAGCCGACCCGGCCCGCGCCGAAGGCCGCAGACACCGCCCGCGCCCCCCAAGGAGCGCCGAGCTCCCGGCAGACGCCGGCGCGGGACGACGAGCCCACCCAGCCGGTACCGAAGCACCCCGGCGCCGCCCCCGGCTCCGACAAGCCCACGGGCTCCCGGCCGGCCCAGGACGATCAGCCGACCCGGCCCGCGCCGAAGGCCGCTGGCACCGCCCGCGCCCCCGAAGGAGCGCCGAACTCGCGGCAGACGCCGGCGCGGGACGACGAGTCCACCCGGCCCGCGCCGAACGGCCCCCGCGTCGACGGGGCGGCGGGCTCCCGGACGGAGTCCAAGGCCGCCGGGGCCGCCTGCCGCGCCGTGGCGGGGTCGGACGACCCCGAGCGCACCAGTGAGTTCGTCGCACTCAAGGACCCCCGCGCCGCCAGGCCCGCGCCCACCCCCTGGCCGGAGGTCATCGAGCCCACCCGTGAGACCCCCCGCCCGCCCCTCGACCTGCTCGCCGAGCTGACCAACACCGGTCCCGCGACGGAGACCCCGCGCCGCACCCTCACGCGTCGCGTCAAGGTGTGGACCCCCATCGTGCTGCTGCTCGGCGGCGCCGTCGTGGGGGGCCAGATGCTGCGCCCGCTCCCGGACGCGCAGCTCGTCTCCGCCCAGGGTTCCGTCACCCTGGACGGCCAGCTGTCCATCCCCTGGCCCGCCAAGGGCCAGGGCGCCGTCCGCATCGCGGGCTCCGGCGACGTCGCCACCTTCGGCGAGCAGAAGCCGACCCCGACGGCCAGCGTGGCGAAGGCGATGACGGCGTACCTCATCCTCAAGGACCACCCGCTGCGCAAGGGCGAGCAGGGTCCCCAGATCGAGATCGACGCGCAGGCGGCCGCCGAGAGCGCTTCCGGCGACGAGTCCCGGATCAAGTACCTCAAGGCCGGGCAGAAGTTCAGCCAGCGCGAGATGCTCGAGATGGTGATGCTGCCGTCCGCGAACAACATCGCCCGCCTGCTCGCCCGTTGGGACGGCGGAAGCGGCGGCGAGGCGGCCTTCGTCGCGAAGATGAACGGCGCCGCCCGGGACCTGGGGATGCGGGACACCACGTACACCGATCCCAGCGGTCTGAACGCCACCACCGTCAGCACCGCCGTCGACCAGCTCAAGCTCGCCGAGGCGGCGATGCAGGACGAGACGTTCCGCGCGGTCGTGGAGACGAAGACCAAGACGATCAAGGGAGTGGTCGATGGGCTCGAGAACAGCAACAAGCTGCTCTGGGCCAAGGAGCTGGGCAACAAGGGCATCAAGACGGGCTCCAGCACCGCCGCCGGCGGCACCCTGGTGTGGGCCGCGGACAAGCAGATCGGCGAGGAGACCCCGCTGATCCTCGGCGCGCTGATGGAGCAGCGCGCGGACGGCCCGGACGTCAACGGCGCCGACAGCCTGGCCCTGGTGCTCGCCAACACCCGCCCGATCAACGAGACCGTCCGCAAGGCCCTCGCCGCCACCCCCGTGATCCACAAGGGCCAGACCGTCGGCCACGTCTCCGACGGCCTCGGCGGCCGGACCCCGCTCGTGGCGACGAAGGACCTCTCGGTGATCGGCGTCCCGGGCCAGAAGCTGCGGCTGACCCTCGGCACGGCCGGCGGCAGGTCCGTGCCGCACGAGGCCGGGTCGGGCACCGAGGTGGCGGTGCTGACGGTGGGCGAGGGCCCGGGCGCGAAGACCGTCCCGGTGGCGGTCGGCACCCGGCTCGCCACACCGTCGTTCGGCACGCGCGTGACCCGGCTCTCCTGAGGCCCCGGAATCACGGAGGAATCATGGACACGCCAGAGGATCCACATCTGCACGAGCTGTGGCTGCTGAGCGGCATGGACGGACGGGGGCCGGCGCCGTTCGTCGACGCCGCCCTCGCCCGTCTGGGCGCCACGCACGAGGAGATGGAGCAGGCGACCAAGCGGTACCAACAGCTGACGGACAAGCGGCAGGGCAGGCTGTCCGCCGTACTGGAGCTCCTGAGCGGCGCACGGATCGAAGGGAGGCGGACGCGGCGCGGGAATCTGGTGGTCGACCGGCACCGGTTCGCCTCCTGGCCGGACTTCGAGTACGAGGTGGAGTACGACCCCGCCGGTCACGGATGGTTCACGGAGCGGGAGGAGTTCGTGCGGGCTCCCGGATCGACGGCCCCCCAGGGGACGCCGGTTCCGTGGGCCTGGTTGAGGGACGAGACGCTCGCGCGGTACGAAGTGCTGCGCGAGATCGACCACTGGGGCCTCTACCACTCCTTCGCGGTCCGCGACGGCGCGGGAGAGCACCTGTTCCTCAGCTTCAGCAGCGGCCTGCTCCAGGAGGTCTGTCTGCTGGAGGTGCTGGACGGCGAGCCCGTCGAGCGCCCCGGGGGCGGTGACGCGCCCTCCGGGGGGTCGTGACATCGTCTACGGATTCGCGATGACCAGCAGCGTGCGGGCCGGTGACGCCCCCTCGGGCAGGGTGCAGCGGTGCGGGACGTCGCCGCGGTGGTGGGCGCTCTGGCCCGCGCGGAGGGTCAGGGGGGCCTCGCCCCGCACCTCCAGGACGACTTCGCCCTCCAGGACGTAGAGGAAGTCCTCACCGGGGTGCTCGAACCAGCCCCGCTCGCCCCGCCCCGGCTCGAAGTGGTGCTCGTACGCCTCCATCAGGCCGCTGCGGCCGCCCGGGATGAGGACCCGGGCCACCTGGCCGGCGGCCTCGGAGACCTGGATGACCTGGGGGTCGCTCTCGTGGCTGATCACGCCCGGGCGGACCGGCGGGCGCAGGAAGGTGCCGGGGGCCACGTCGAGGGCCTCGGCGATGCGGTAGATCGAGCTGAGGCTGGGCGTGGCCAGGCCGCGTTCCAGCTGGCTGAGGAAGGGCTGTGAGAGCCCCGAGCGGGCGGCCAGCACGGCCATGGAGACGCGGCGTGCCGTGCGGCAGTCGCGGATCGCCTGGCCGACCTCGATCGCTTCGGGCGTGGGTTCGGTTCGGGGTCGGGACACGCTGGTGAACGTACCCCATCGGTTTCGGCGGCCCGGGCGGGCGCCGGAGGTTTCGTACTGCTGAAACAGCCCGTTCATAAGCGTGGTCAATTATTGATCTCACTTATCAACGGCCGTCGGAACGATCCGAGGAGTACTCCCGTGCAAGCCACCCCATCCCCCGCCGGCCGGGCCGTCCCCGCCCTGGGCGCGGCCGGTGCCGTGCTGGCGCTCTGGTCGCTGGCCGCCTGGTCCGGTGCGGTGGCCCCGGGTCTGCTGCCCGGCCCGGCCGCCGCCGCGGTGGCGCTGGCCGACGGCGTCCGCAGCGGGGTCCTGGCCTCCGGCCTCGCCGCGAGCCTGGCCCGGGCGGGCCAGGGTTTCGCGCTGGGCGCGGTCATCGGCGGCGCGCTCGGGTTCGCCACCGGGTACCTGCCGAGGCTGTCGGCGGCCGTCACCCCGGTGGTCTCCTTCCTCCGCCCGATCCCGGCCATCGCGCTGGTACCGCTGGCGACGGCCTGGTTCGGGATCGGCGAGAGCGCCAAGCGGCTGCTGATCGCGTACGCCGTCGCCCTCGCGGTCTGGCTCTACGTCCACGACGGGGTCTCGCGGGTGCCGGTCTCGCACCTGCGGGCGGCCCGGTCGCTGGGGGCTCCGCTGCACCGGCGGTTCACCGAGGTGCTGCTGCCCGCCGCCGCGCCCGCGCTGCTCGCGGCGCTGCGGTACGGCGCCTCGGTGGCGCTGCTGGCACTGGTCGCCGCCGAACTGGGCGGGGCCGACAGCGGGCTGGCGTACCGGCTCCAGGTGGACGGCCAGTTCCTGCGGGTGGACCGGATGTTCGCGGGGCTGATCGTCCTCGGACTGCTCGGTGTGGCCGCCGACCTCGTCCTGGCCGCCGTCGGGCGGCGCTTCGTGCACTGGAGCGCGTCATGAGCCTGGAGGTACGGCTGGAGGGGCTGTCGGTGGGGTACGCGTCCGCCGCGCCGGTGCTGGAGCCGACGGACCTGGTGTTCCCGGCGGGGTCGTTCACCGCCCTGCTGGGGCCCAGCGGCTGCGGCAAGTCGACGGTGCTGAACGCGGTGGCCGGCTTCGTCCGGCCGACGGCGGGCCGGGTGACGGCCGGCTCCGTGCCGGTGCGGGAGCCGGGGCCCGAGCGGGGCGTGGTCTTCCAGCACTACGCGCTCTTCCCGTGGCGGACGGCCCTGGGCAACGTCGAGTTCGCGCTGAAGCGGCTCGGGCTGCCGCGCCCGGAGCGCCGGGAGCGGGCACTGGCCGCGCTGGAGGAGGTCGGGCTCGCGGAGGGCGCGCGCAAGTACCCGGCCGAGCTGTCGGGCGGGATGCAGCAGCGGGTGGCGCTGGCCCGGGCGCTGGCGGCGCGGCCGGAAGTCCTGCTGATGGACGAGCCGTTCGGGGCGCTGGACGCCCTGACGCGGGCCCGGATGCAGGAGCTGCTGCGGGAGCTGTGGCGGCGCAGCGGCACGACGGTGCTGTTCGTGACGCACGACATCGACGAGGCCCTCGCCCTGGCGGAGCGGGTGGTGGTCCTCGGCGGCTCCCCGGGCCGCGTCCTGGCCGACCACCCGGTCCCGCCGGGCCCCCCGGACCCGACCCTGCACACCCGGATCGCCACCCACCTGGCCACACCCTGACCCCACGCCGCCCGACGCCTGCCCGAGCCTGACGAACCGACCGCCCCGGCCGGACCCCGGGCCACCCCCACCCGCACCACACCGGCGGCACCCCGTACCGCGGCGCGAGCCCGCTCCCCGTTGGGGTGCGGCGCGCCCCCGCGCGCCTGACTCCCCCTCCCCCGCCCCGAAAGGACCCCGTCCCATGCCCCGACCCCGTGCGGCCGCCGCCGTGCTGCTCGCCGCCGTCCTGTCCCTGTTCGCCACCGCCTGTGCGGGCGACAACAGCGGCGGAGGCGGGGGTTCCGGCCGGCCGTACCGCGTCACCATCGCCGGGAGCGACCAGCTGGGCGGGGCGCCCGTGTACCTCGCGCAGGAGCGGGGGCTGTGGGGCGGCGACGGGGTCGAGGCCACCGTGACCACCCTGCCGACCGGGCGGGACGCGCTGAACGCCGTGCTCGGCGGGCAGGCGCGGTTCGGGGTCGTCGGCGACCTGCCCGCCGTCACGGCGGCGCTCGGCGGGCGGGACGTGCGGATCGTCGCCGAGCTGTCCCGGTTCTCGGACTGGCGGCTGCTGACCCGTACCGACCGCGAGGTCACCGGCTTCGCCGCGCTCAAGGGCCGCAAGGTGGGGGTCCCTCAGGGCACGAACGTCGAGTACGCCCTGAGCCGGATGCTCGCCTCGGCGGGGCTGGCGGCCGCCGACGTGACGGTGGTCAACCTGGCCCCGAACCAGGTCACCGCCGCCCTCGCCCGGGGTGACGTCGACGCCGGGGTGACCTTCCCCAGCTTCTACGAGGCCGCCCGCACCGCCCTCGGCGACCGCTACGCCGAACTCCCCTTCTCCGGCTACACCGCCCGCACCCTGCTCGTCGCCGGCCCCGGCGCGGACGACGCGGCGGCCACCGCCGTCCTGCGTACGGTGCTGCGCGCGCGGCAGGCCGGCGATGCCGATCCGGCCGCCGCCCGCCGGGCGGTGGTCGCCCAGTCCAAGGGGGCGCTCCAGCCCGGCTACGTGGAGGCCTTCCAGCCCCGGTACGCCTACGGCCCGTCGCTGTCCCCCGAACTCCTGGCACAGCTGGCCGACGAGGCCGCCTGGGCCAAGGCCGCCCAGTCCCTTCCGGGCCCCGCCGACCGGCAGGCCCTGCGCGAGCGGCTGCGCCCCGGCCCGCTCAGGGCCGCGGACCCCTCCGCCGTCACCCTCACCGACTGACACCCCGCACGAGAAGAACAAGCAGAACAAGAAGCACGAGCAGAACGAGCAAGGAAGCAGGAAACACGTCATGAGCGTCGACCAGAACACCCTCCGCCGCCGCGGCACCGGCCTGCGCGCCCACGACCCCGCGCGCAGCTACGGCGGCTACACCCTGTACACCCCGATCGCCGGGGACGGCCGCATCCACCTGGTGGACATCGAGGGCAAGTCCGCCCACACCTGGAACTCCCCGCACCCGCCCGGCCGCCAGGCCCAGCTCCTCCCGAACGGGAACCTCTTCTACGCGGCCAAGGACACCTCGGGCCCGAGCCTCTTCCCCATCTGGGACGTCTACCACGGCGGCATCTTCCAGGAGCTGGCCCCCGACTCGACGGTGCTGCGCGAGGTCCGCCACCCCCTCCACCACCACGACGCCTCGGTGCTGCGCAACGGCAACCTGCTCATCACCACCGTCGAGCCCCTCGACCCGGCCGACGCCGCCCGCATCCGCGGCGGCATCCCCGGTTCGGAGGCGGCGGGCGGGGTGATCTACGGGGACGTGGTGTCCGAGCTGACCTGGGACGGGGAGGTGGTGTGGCGCTGGGCGGCGATCGAGCACCTGGACCCGGAGCAGGTGCCGCTGAACCGGCACTTCGCCCGTGAGCACTGGCCGATGGCCAACACCGTCAACGAACTGGCCGACGGCGGCATCGTCGTGGGCTTCCGCAGCGCCTCGACGGCGGTGGCCGTGGACCGGGCCGACGGCTCGGTGCGCTGGAGCATCGGCCCGGACGTGCTGGCCCAGCAGCACCACCCGCACGAGCTGCCCGGCGGCACCATCCTGGTGTTCGACAACGGGACGTATCGGGACACGACTTCGGTGCCGTACTCGCGGGTGCTGGAGCTGGATCCGGCCACGGGCGAGGAGGTGTGGTCGTACGAGGACAACCCTCCGCAGAACTTCTACAGCCCGTACATGTCCAGCGCGCAGCGGCTGCCGAACGGGAACACCTTCATCGCGGAGGGCTCCTTCGGCCGGCTCTTCGAGGTGACCCCGGAAGGGGACGTGGTCTGGGAGTTCGTGGTCCCGGAGTTCGGCTCGTTCAGCGAGGGCACGGGCCTGGAGTCCTCGCGCGGCGCGCAGAACTCGGTGTTCCGCGCCTACCGCTACGCCGCCGAGCAGCTCCCCTGGCTCTGACGGCCCGGGGCCGGAAGGCGGCGCTCCGAAGGCGGGATCCGGACACCCGGGTCCCGCCTCGCGGCGGCCCGCCGCCCGGTGCGGCGTCCACGGCGTCCGGGCGGGGTGGCCGGAAGCAGACCAGTGTGGATGAACAGCACCTTACGGGCTGGTAACTTGCGCGAGTTGATCAAGGTCGGAACGGCTCCCTCCCGGTGCCCTCCGGCCCGAGCCACCCCCCTTGACCGAGGAACCACATTGGCACGCACCGTCCGCACGACGGCCCTCTCGCTCGCGCTCCCCTTCGCCCTCCTGCCCGCCGCCCCGGCCTTCGCCGACTCCCCCACCCCGCACCTGGACTCCGTCGAGCAGGCCGTGCGCCAGGTCTCGCCGGGCCTGGAGGGCTCGGTGTGGGAGCGCACCTCCGGCAACCGCCTCGGCGCCTCCGCCCCCGGCGGCTCCGACTGGCTGCTCCAGTCGCCCGGCTGCTGGGGCGACGCCTCCTGCACCGACCGGCCGGGCTCGCGCCGGCTGCTCGACAAGATGCGCGAGGACATCTCGAAGGCGAAGCAGAGCGTGGACATATCCACGCTGGCGCCGTTCCCCAACGGGGCCTTCCAGGACGCGATCACGGCCGGCCTGAAGGAGTCGGTGCGGCAGGGCAACCGCCTCCAGGTGCGCGTCCTGGTCGGCGCCGCGCCGATCTACCACGCCAACGTGATCCCGTCCTCCTACCGCGACGAGCTCATCGCGAAGCTGGGGCCGGCCGCCGCGGACGTCACCCTCAACGTGGCCTCGATGACCACCTCGAAGACCGGCTTCTCCTGGAACCACTCCAAGCTCGTGGTGGTCGACGGCGGCACGGTCATCACCGGCGGCATCAACAGCTGGAAGGACGACTACCTCGACACCGCGCACCCGGTGAACGACGTAGACCTCGCGCTGTCGGGCCCGGCGGCGGGCTCCGCCGGCCGCTACCTCGACACCCTGTGGGACTGGACCTGCCGCAACAAGAGCAGCTGGGCCAGCGTCTGGTTCGCCTCCTCGGGCGGCGCGGACTGCATGCCCACCCTCCCGCGGCCCGCCGCCCCGGCCGGCGGCGGCGACGTCCCGGCCCTCGCGGTCGGCGGGCTCGGCGTGGGCATCCGCCAGAACGACCCGGCCTCGGCGTTCAAGCCCGTCCTGCCGACGGCGTCCGACACCAAGTGCGGCGTCGGGGTGCACGACTACACCAACGCCGACCGGGACTACGACACGGTCAACCCCGAGGAGAGCGCCCTGCGGGCGCTGGTCGCGAGCGCGACCAGCCACGTCGAGATCTCCCAGCAGGACGTCCACGCGACCTGCCCGCCGCTGCCCCGCTACGACGTCCGCCTCTACGACACCCTCGCCGCGAAGCTGGCGGCCGGGGTCAAGGTGCGGATCGTCGTCAGCGACCCGGCCAACCGCGGCGCGGTCGGCAGCGGCGGCTACTCCCAGATCAAGTCCCTGAACGAGGTGAGCGACGCGCTGCGCGGCCGCCTGACGGCGCTGACCGGCGACGAGCGCAAGTCGAAGACGGCGATGTGCCAGAACCTCCAGCTGGCGACCGCCCGCGCCGCGGACGCGCCGGCGTGGGCGGACGGCAAGCCGTACGCCCAGCACCACAAGCTGGTCTCGGTGGACGACGCGGCCTTCTACATCGGTTCGAAGAACCTGTACCCGTCCTGGCTCCAGGACTTCGGCTACGTCGTCGAGAGCCCGTCCGCCGCGCGCCAGCTCGCGGACTCGCTGCTGGCGCCGCAGTGGAAGTACTCGCAGGCGACCGCGACGTACGACTACGCGCGCGGCCTCTGCCAGGCCTGACGGCCCGCGTGCTCCCGGGTCAGCGCCTGCGCTGGCCCGGGGTGGCCGCCAGGAGCAGCGCCTCGGAGACCAGGCGCGCCCCCCGGGAGAGCCGGCCGAGCTGCTCCAGCTCGATGGCGTACATCCGGATGGTGTTCTCGATGACCGTCTCGGCGACGCCCATGGTCGGCAGCTCGGCCCGGCTGGTCTGCAGGGCCACGCGCACCGCGCGCATCTCGTGCTGGAGCTGGAGCTGGACGTGCCGGGCGAGCAGGGCGTGGTGCCGGGTCAGCGTCAGATAGCTGCCGTAGCGGGCGGGCAGGAGGTCCCGCAGCCAGCGTGTGGCGGTGCGTTCCCAGTCGTGCGTTCCGGGGGCCTTGACCTGGAGGGGCCAGTCCGGGCTGCGCGTGAGGGTGGCCGTCTGGGGCATCTCGTCACTTCCGAGGGGTGTGGAACTCTGATCGAGAGACTGCGGAAAGGGGGCGGCCTCGGCCCAGGGGTTGACCGAGGCCGCCAGGGGCGCTCCTCCGGGGATCCGTAAGCCCTGACCCGACACCCGGTCCCACCGTGAGGAGGTTCGGCGTACTGGGTGTCTGTTCGAGGCGGACGCGGGGAACGTCCGCCTTGGCGTCGATGGGATCCGGAGCGCCTGCGTCAGTAAACATATATACCGTCGAGTAAGCAAGAGTATGAAAAATTTCATGCATACCCGGCTCGTGAATATCCCCTGGTCAGCCCCGGTGTACACCGGGTGAAAATCATCCCTACAGGAAGAAACCGTGCTGGTCGGCGGCCTGCTCGTACTGTTCGAGCCGCGCCTGGGTCCGCTCCGGGTCCGCGTCCGCCATCGCCTGGAGCAGGGCCGCGGAGAGCATCCCGGGGGCCGCGTAGGAGTCGAAGACCAGTCGTGATCCGGTGCCGGCGGTCAGCACCACGTCGGCCTCCTCCACCAGCGGGCCCACGGTGGGGTCCGTGATCAGGACCACGCCGAGCCCCGCGCTGCGGGCCGCCCGCAGCGCCGCCAGGGTCTCGTTGGCGTGCCGGGGCATCGCGAAGGCCAGCACCCAGGCGCCGCCCGCCGCCCGCGACTGGAGCAGGGCGTCGTAGGCGACGCTGCCGCCCCGGGTCACCAGGCGCACGTCGGGGTGGATGCGGCGGGCCGCGTACGCGAAGTACTCGGCGAGGGAGACGGAGATCCGCAGGCCCAGCACCGTCAGCGGGACCGAGCGGGCGAGGTCGCGGCCGATGCCGAGGATCAGGTTCGTGTCGGCGAGCAGGCGCCGTACGCTCTCCAGGTTCTCGATCTCGCCGTCGACGGCGGCCTGGAGCTCGTTGTGGCGGATCTGCTCCCGGGTGTCGGGGGTGCCGCCGGCCACCGCGCTCAGCGCCATCGGCTGGAGCACCTCGCGCAGGGCCGGGTAGCCGCTGAACCCGAGGGAGGCCGCGAACCGGGTCACGGAGGGCTGGCTGACCCCGACCCGCTCCGCGAGCTCGGTGATGGAGAGGAACGCGGCCTCGGTGAGGTGGTCGATCAGGTACTGGGCGATCCGCCGCTGGCCCGGGGAGAGCCGGTGGCCGTCGAACAGCGCCAGCAGCCGGTCGGCCGCCGGTTTCTCCCGCTCGGACGGCGGGCTCTGACCGGGCGTGATCGCGGCCGCCTGCGCGCGTGCCTGCTGCCCCGATGACACCGGCGGCCTCCTTCTCACGTCACTCTTCCTCCAACATAGCCCACGCTCCGTGGCCGGATGATCGTCCGGCGCTACGGGACACCGCGCGGGTGCGCCGCACCGGTACGCGGGTACCGGTGCGGCGCGCGCTCAGCCCTGCGGCCGGGCCGGGCGGCCCGAACCCCTGGTCACGGAGTAGCCCCAGATGCCCGCGAGGGCCCCGAGGACTCCGCCCGCGGCGGTCCACAGCCAGCGGTCCGACCACCAGCCGCCGGACCAGCCGCCCTCCGGGGCACGCGCCTCGCGCTGCTGCTCCGAGGCGCCCTCGATGCCGGGGACGAGCGGCTCGGCCAGGGCCGCGTCCACCGCCTGGGCCCCGCCCGTCTCCTTCACCTCCGCCTCGACCTGCGCCTTGACGGGCAGGCCGTGGTCGTCCTCGGGCACGCCGACGACCGTCAGCCGGACGTAGTAGCTGCCCGGGAGCGGGTCGTCCGACCAGGGCTCGGCCCCGGAGCGGACCGTGCGCAGGGTGCAGGAGAGCTCCACGGTGGCAGCCTCCTTGGCCGCCGCCACGTGCTGGTTGCCGTACGTGCAGGGCTGGCGGCGGCGCAGCCCGTCGTACAGGTCGAGCTGCCAGGTCTGCGCGCCGTGCCGGGCGGCGGACTCCGGGAGGGTCACCGTGGCCCGTACGGTGAGCCGGTGGCCGGTGTCGGCGGGCACCGCCCAGTAGAGGTAGTCGCCGGTGGACGCCGCGGCGGTGGCCTTCTGGCCGGGCCGGAAGAGGGCCGCGGTGCGGAAGCCGGTGCCGGCCTCGGTGGGCGCGGCTCCGTCCTTGCCGGTGCTCTTCCCGCCGCTGGGGACCGGGCTCGGTGCCGCGACGGCGGCGGCCGCCGGGGCCAGCAGGGCCGTGCCCGCGAGCAGGGCGGCGGCCAGGGTGCGTACGGTACGCATCAGTTGGTCCTCCAGACGGAGATGCGCCAGCGCGAGATCCAGCCCCAGACCAGGCCGGCGAGCAGGCCGGCGAGGACGAGCAGGCCGAGCAGCCACCAGCCGCGGCCGAGGCCGAAGGAGGCCACGTCGGAGCCGTCGTCGGGGCCGTCGACCAGGTCGACGGTCAGTTCGACGGGCATGCCGGGGGCGGTCTTGACGGCCGGTCCGGCGGAGAAGGAGTTGCTGACCTGGAGGCAGACGGTCTCGGGCTTGTCGGCCTCGTCCCCGTCCGCCTCCGCCTTCGGGTAGCGCAGGCCGGTGGAGATCACGTCGGTGCGGCCGTCGCCGGCCTCGGACCCGCGGACGATCTCCCGGCCGTGCACGGTGGTGGCGCGCAGCAGGATCCCGTAGTCGTTGTTGACGGCCCGGTCGGCGCCGATGCTGACCGAGGCGCGCAGCTCCTGGCCGGGGCGGACGTCGACCTTGTACCAGCGGTGCTCGCCGAAGGTCTCGCGGTCGCTGTAGAGGCCGGCCTTCAGCGCGGGGGCGTTCTCGCAGCTCTTGGCGCCCTCGGCGGCCACCGGGGTGGCGACGGGGTCGGCGGCCCGGTCGACGAGTTGTCTGACCCTGCCGGAGAGTTCGGCGGTGTGCGTGACGGAGGTGTAGGTGCCTCCGGTGGCCTCCGCGATGCAGGTCAGCTGGGAGCGGGTCTTGGCGTCGGGGACGAGTCCGAGGGTGTCCACGACGAGGTGGATGCCCTTGGCCGCGATCTCACGGGCCACTTCGCAGGGGTCGAGCGGGGCGCAGGTGTCCTCGCCGTCGGTGATGAGCACGATGCGGCGGGTGGCGTTGCCGCCGTCCAGGTCCTGGGCGGCGGCCTGGAGGGCCGGGCCGATGGGGGTCCAGCCGGTGGGGGCGAGGGTGGCGACGGCGGTCTTGGCCTCGGTGCGGTTGACCGTGCCGACGGGGTAGAGCTGCTTGGTGTCCTTGCAGCCGAGCGCCCGGTCCTCGCCCGGGTAGGTGGCGCCCAGGGTCCTTATGCCCAGGCGGACTTCGTCGGGCACCGCGTCCAGGACCTCGTTGAAGGACTGCTTGGCGGCGGACATGCGGGACTGGCCGTCGATGTCGTTGGCGCGCATGGAGCCGCTGACGTCGAGCACGAGCTCGACCTTGGGCGGCTCCTTGGCCGGTCCGTCGGCAGCGGCGGCGGTCTGCGGGAGGAGGCCCGCGGTCAAGGCGACGAACAGGCCGCAGGCCCCGGCCGCCAGCCGTTTTCTTGTGATCATCGCCGGATCGTATTGAGGATCCGGCGGGCAGTACAAACCGCGTTCGGTGACCGGGATCCGCCCCGGCCCGGTCCGCTATGGCCGGGCGGGGGCGGGTTCCTGACGGAGCGGCTACCAGCGGACCGGGAGACGGCTCACCCCGTGCATCAGGGCTCCGGGGAGCCACTCCAGGGGGCCGCCGGCCGGATCCGGCGCCAGGTCCGGGAAGCGCTCCAGCAGGCCGCGGACGGCGATGCGGCCCTCCATGCGGGCGAGCGGGGCTCCGATGCAGAAGTGCAGGCCGTGCCCGAAGGCGAGGTGGCCGCCGGAGGGGCGGCGGATGTCGAACACGTCGGCGTCGGGGAAGCGCCCGGAGTCGCGGTCGGCGCCGGCCAGCGAGACCAGGACGGCCTGACCGGCCGGAATGACCACCCCGCCGATCTCCACGTCCTCGGCGGTGTAGCGGAACGTGGAGTTCTGCACGGGGCCGTCGTAGCGGAGCATCTCCTCCACGGCCCCGCCCAGCAGCCCGTCGTAGTCGGCGCGGAGGTCGGCCAGCTGTCCGGGGTGCGCGAGGAGGGCCCGTACGCCGTTGGAGATGAGGTTGACGGTGGTCTCGTGCCCGGCGACCAGCAGCAGGAAGGCCATGCCGATCAGTTCGTCGGGGGAGAGCTGGTCTCCGTCCTCGGCGCGGGTGCGGATCAGCGCGCTGAGCAGGTCGTCCCCCGGGGACTCGGCCTTGGCGGCGACGAGGTCCACGAGGTAGGCGGTGAGCTGCCGGTGGGCGGTGTTGTCCAGGGCGCCGGGCTTGGGGGCGACGACGTCGTTGGACCATTCGCGGAAGCGCTCGCGGTCGAGGTCGGGAACGCCGAGCAGTTCGCAGATGACCGTCATCGGCAGCGGGAAGGCCAGGTCCCGGATCAGGTCGGCCGACCGTTCGGGGCGGGCGGCCATCGCGTCCAGCAGTTCGTCGGTGATCTGCTGGACGCGCGGCCGCATCGCCTCCACCCGGCGGGCGGTGAACTCCCGGGCCACCAGCCGGCGCAGCCGGGTGTGGTGCGGCGGGTCGGATTCGAGCATGTTCGCGTTGGCGGCGGTGCGCTCGAACTCCGGGAACATGTCGGTGGCGTGCCAGTCCTTGCGCAGGCCCGGGTGGGTGAGCGCGGCGCGGGCCTCCTCGTAGCCGACGACGAGCCAGTACGGCTCGGACAGGCGGGTGTTCGGGTCGCTGACCAGGTGGACCGGCCCCGCCGCGCGCAGCTTCGCGAAGAAGGAGTGGGGGTCGGCGTCGAAGTCCGGGCTGAGGGGAACGATGTCCGATACAGGCATCTCGCCACACTACGACGGTGAACTCCCCCGGTGTCCGGGCGAAACCGGCCACTCGCCCACGGCGAATGGCCGGTCCTCGACGGTCAGCCGGTGTGGTCCGCGAGCCCGTCCGGGAGGCTCCCCGTGTGGACGACGCCCAGGTGCTGGGTCGCGCGGGTGAGCGCGACGTAGAGGTCGCTCGGCGGGAAGGCGGCCGGTTCGGCCACGATCACGGTGTCGAATTCGAGTCCCTTGGCCTGGCGCGGGTCCAGCAGGACGACGGGGCGGGTGAGGTCGGGTTCCTCGCCCGCCAGGACGCCGGGCAGGACGGCGGCCAGCGCCGGGTGCAGGGCGCGCGGGGCGATGACCGCGAGCCGCCCTTCGGCGGGTGCGGCGTCCCGTACGCCCTCGGCGACGGCGGCCGCGAGGTCCCCGGTCTCGCGCACCCGGGGGCGCACGCCGGTGGAGCGGACCGAGCGGGGCGGTTCGAAGCCGGGGCGGTGGGCGCGGAGCACGGCGGCGGCGACCTCCATGATCTCGGCGGGCGTGCGGTAGTTGACGCCGAGCCGGACGCGCTCCCAGCGGTCGCCCACGTACGGGTCGAGGATCCGCTTCCAGGAGCCGCAGCCCGCCTCGTCGCCGGTCTGCGCCGGATCGCCGACGAGGGTCATGGAGCGGGTGGGGCAGCGGCGCATCAGCAGCCGCCAGGCCATCTCGGACAGCTCCTGGGCCTCGTCGACGATGACGTGCCCGAAGGCCCAGGTGCGGTCGGCGGCGGCGCGTTCGGCGGTGGTGCGGTGGTCGGCCTCCTCGTGCCGCTCGGCCATCCGCTCGGCGTCGATGACGTCGTGGGCGGCGAGGTACTCCTTCTCCGTGTCCTCGAACTCGTAGGACTCCGAGCCCAGGGAGAGGTCGAGGACGCCCTGGGCGTAGGCGACGCGCTCCAGGCGGTCGCGTTCGGCGGCGGCGCGCTCGGCGGTGTCGTCGACGCCGAGGAGTTCGGCGGCCTCGTCGAGCAGCGGGACGTCGGCGGGGGTCCAGTCGTCCGTGTCGCGCCTGATCAGCGCGGCGTCCTCGGCGGACAGGCCGGTGGGGTCGGCGAGGAAGTCGGAGACCAGCCGGCGGGGGGTCAGGTGCGGCCAGAGGGTGTCGATGGCGGCGTGCACCTCGGCGCTGGTGGCGATCTCCTTGCCGAGCTGGGCGACGTCGTCGGGGCCGAGCAGGTTGGGGCCGCCGTAGGGGTCGGCGCCGAGCCGGTCGGCGAGCTGCGCGGTGAGGGCGTCGATGACGGAGAACGCGAAGTAGGGGCGGGCCAGGTTGTGGGGCAGTCCGGTGGTGCGGGCCCGGTCGCGGGCGGTGTGGGCGATGGTGCGGTCCAGCAGGAGGGTGCCGTAGTCGTCGTGGTCGATCTCCAGGGCCGGCTCGGGCACCAGGTCGTTGTCCTCCCCGCTGCCGGCGGGCACGCCCTCGGGGAGGGTCTGGCGGTCCGCGACGGCCCGGGCGAGGACCTCCGCCATGGCGGCGCGGCCCTTGACCTCGGCGGCTCCGGGCCGGTCGGTGCCGGTGGCGCGCAGGCCCGGGAAGAGGTCGCCGGGCGCGGCCAGCAGCACCCCGGTCTCGCCGAGGGAGGGCAGCACCTCCCCGATGTAGCCGAGGAAGGCGGGGTTGGGTCCGACGATGAGCACGCCGCGCTTGCCGAGGAGCTCGCGCTGGGCGTAGAGGAGGTAGGCGGCGCGGTGCAGGGCGACGGCGGTCTTGCCGGTGCCGGGGCCGCCCTCGACGACCAGGACGCCCTGGTGCGGGGAGCGGATGACGCGGTCCTGCTCGGCCTGGATGGTCCGCACGATGTCGTGCATGCGGCCGGTGCGGGCGGCGTCGAGCGCGGCGAGGAGCACGGCGTCCGCGTCGGCCCCCTCGTAGCCGGTGCGCTCGGTGTCGGCGAGGTCGAGGATCTCGTCGTGCAGGGCGGTGACCTCGCGGCCCCGGGTGGTGATGTGGCGCCGGCGGCGCAGGCCCATCGGGACGTGTCCGGTCGCCAGGTAGAAGGGGCGGGCGACGTCGGCGCGCCAGTCGAGGACGAGCGGGGTGCGTTCCGCGTCGTCCTGTCTGATCCCGATGCGGCCGATGTGGTGGTCGCGGCCGTCGGAGAACTCCAGGCGGCCGAAACACAGACCGTGTTCGGCGGCGTTGAGGGCGGAAAGCAGTCCGGACTGCTCGGCGACCATCACGTCGCGTTCCAGCCGCGCCTGGAATCCGTTGCCGCCTGCGGCCAGGGCGCCCTTGACGGCGTGCTCGGCCTTGTCCCGCAGGTCTTCGAGGCGCGCGTAGAGCTTGTCGATGAATTGCTGTTCGCTCTGGAATTCGCTGTTTGACAATTTCGCTCCCTGCGCGATACGATGTCCCTGCAAAGCTTCTTCACGCCCTCTTTCAGAGTGGGCGTGAATCAATGAATATACGCAGAGGAACGCCCCGGACGTCAATTCGTCCGGGGCGTTTTCTTTATGTCCGTGCCGGGTGGGTCAGCGGAGGTCGAAGCTGACCGAGGAGGCCTTGTCGTTCATGCCGTCGCCGACGTAGGCGTTGTAGCCGTAGTAGGTCTGGTGGGCGCCGCGGAAGTCGTTGTGCTCCCACAGGGTGATCGGGCAGGTGATGCCCTGCGCCGAGCTCACGGTGTCGTTCCACCCCCACTTGGACAGGTCGTTGAACTCGGGGTAGCGCCAGTTGCAGCCGACGCTGCCGCGGAAGAGGAACTCGCTGCCGCCGGAGTTGGAGTCGCTCCAGATCTTGCCGAGGTCCTTGTAGTCGGCCTGGGCACCGAACTCGGCGGCCTGGGACCTGCTCGCGAAACAGCCGGCCTCGCCCGTGTCGACGACGTACGTGCAGAACTTCGGGGCCTTGGGAGCCGGCTGCGGGCTCGCGGCGGACGCCGGGGTGACGGCGGCGGCCAGGACGAGGGCCGTGGCGGCCAGGGCGAGGGAGGACCGGACCATGCGCATGAGTACTCCTGACGAGGATGCATAGGGACGGACGGGACGCTCCGGTCCACCGGGGTACTTTTGGGAACTGAAGCGCGACAGCAGCCAACAAGCAGGCATAACCACCCGTCCAGCACCCGCAGTTGCCGGTGGCACGTTTCGTACGGCGCCCCGCGCGCGGCGGAACCCCCCGCTGCTGGCGCGATCACGGCGCGCGGCGCGGGCCCCCGTCTCCGGCACCGGCGGCGACGGCCGCCGGCGGCGCGGCGGCGGACGCGGGACGTGGCCGAAGCGCCCCGCCCGCGCCGGGCCGGCCGCCGCGCGGCCGAATGTCCCGATTCGGGTGGACGGCGGTGGTGCGGCCACCCGTACGAGGCAGAGGCTCCGCGTCATATGAGGCGATATGTACGTGATCTTTTAGCATGGCGCTCCGCCCGGCCCCTCCCACCCCGGCCGCCGCCCACCGAGGAGCGCCCCGCATGTCCCCAGCAGCACACCGGTCCGCCGCCGCGTCGGCCGCCGCCTCCGCCGCGCTGGCCCTCGCCCTCGCCGCGGGCGCCCTCCTCGCCGCGCCGCCCGCCCGGGCCCACGGCACCGAGGGCGACGGCGAGGCGGCGTTCATCGGCGCCGACCACGCCCGGGCCCACGCCGAGCGGCGCGGCGCCGCGGCCGGGGCCGCCGAGTACCCGCAGGCCACCCGGACCGCGAGCCTGGCCGCGCTGACCGCCTCCCAGGCGGCGGCCAACCGGGCGTTCGACCCGGCCCGTGACGGCCGGTTCGCGGAGTACTTCCCCTCCCCCGACTTCGGCGTCCACCTCGCCCAGCTCCCGACGGGCAAGGTGCTCCTCTTCTCCTTCGAGCGGGTCGAGGTCGACCCCACCAAGGAGACCGGCCCCACCGACCGCATCGGCCGGACCAACGCGGGCCGCGCCTTCCTGTGGGACCCGGCCAGGGGCACGGGGGCGCGGGCCTTCAAGGAGGTCCGGCCGCCGACCGTGCTGATGCCGGACGGCACCCACGTCCCGCGCCCCGCGCCGTTCTTCTGCGCCGGGCACGCCTTCCTGCCCAACGGGATGCTGGCGGTCTTCGGCGGCAACGCCGGAGGCAAGGGCGGCAGCGGGGCGAAGCTCTCCTTCGTGTTCGACCCGTGGACCGAGACCTGGTTCCGCAACCGGGACATGTCCGTGGGGCGCTGGTACCCCTCGGTGGTCACCGGCGCGGACGGCCGCCAGACGATCATGTCGGGCCAGTCCGAGCGCGGTACGGGCACCCCCACCCCGGTGGTGGAGCGCTTCCCGGCGAAGGGGCTGCCCGTGCCCTGGCGGACGTTCGACATCCCGGCGGGCATGGCCGCCGGGCGGTTCCGGGCGGACGCGCCGTTCCGCAACGACTACCCGCACCTCTTCTCGCTGCGCGACGGGATGATCTACGGCCTGGGCCGCGACGCCGACCAGCAGTGGCTCTTCGACCCCGTCGCGGAGACCCGCGCCGACCTGCCCCGGCGCCCGGCGGACTTCCGGGGCTACGGCTCGGCCGTGCCCCTCCCGGCGGGCCTGCGCGGCCCGGACTCGGTGCTGGTCCTGGGCGGCGACCCGCACGACCCGAACACCTACCGGCTGTCGGGCGGGCGGTGGAGCACCGAGGAGCCCCGGGCCTTCGGCCGCACCCAGGACGACACCCTGATCCTCCCGGACGCCACCCTGCTCACCGTCAACGGCGCCCTGGACACCCGCGACTACGGCCACGGCCCCTTCAACCCCGAGGCCGACCTCAAGTACCGGCAGACGGAGCTGCGCGACGCCCGCGGCCACTGGCGGCTCGGCCCGGCCCAGCGGCTGCCGCGCGGCTACCACTCCAACGCCCTGGTGATGCCGGACGGCCGGGTGATGGTGACCGGCGACGAGCTCCAGCAGATCGCCAACGACCCCGACATCCGGGACGCGATGGACGGCAGCATCGAGGTCTACGAGCCCGCCTACCTCCACCAGGGCGGCACCCGTCCGGTCCTGGACCGGGTACCGGGGGGCGAACTCGGGCACGGCGCGGCCTTCGAGGTCCGCAGCCGGACCGCCCCCGCCGTCCGGCGGGCCGTCCTCCTGGCTCCGACGACGGTCACCCACGCGGTCAACACCAGCCAGCGCCACCTGGAGCTCGCGCTCACCTCCGTACGGGGCGACGTGATCACCCTGCGCACCCCGCCGAGCGCGGCGGACGCGCCGCCCGGGTACTACATGCTCTTCCTGCTGGACGGGCGCGGGGTGCCCAGCACCGCCAAGTGGGTGAAGCTCGGACACCGTTAGGGCCTCCCGGGGGCGGGTCGCCCGGACGGCTGTGGACAACCCCCTCCCGGCGCGACACGCCCACGGACGGCCCCGTAGCGTCGTCAGCGCCGGGCCCGGCGGGCCCGACCGGGGGAGAACTCCTGCCGAGAGGCCGTGCCGATGCCGAGCGAAGACGCGATATCCAGCCTGCTCCGGGTCCACCGGGGCACCGCCTGCCCCGAGGAACTCGCCGCGATCACCGTCGTGGTCGCCTGTCTCGCGGGCCGCTCCGGGCGGCGGCCGCCGGCCGCCCCCGGCCGCGCCGCGGCGCACCGCCGCCCGCAGCCGAGGCCCGGGGGCCAGGCGATCCGCAGGGCAGAACCCGGACCGCGAGGTGGTCTTCTTCGGCATCGGCTTCGAGACCACCGCCCCGCCCAACGCCATGACGGTCCACCAGGCCCGCAAGCTC